>NZ_JBXAYF010000004.1:0-152407 GCF_056782175.1 Dellaglioa sp. CoH-56-MRSF-10 | reverse complement strand
TGTCTCCGATTGAATATCGAAAACATACCGACCAGATGATCGCTTAATATTTACTCCAACTTTTGGGGTTCACTTCAGAACCTGCTTAATCACTTTTTTGTTTAGACATTTTGTTCAAATGAAAGTTCAATTAAATATTTATCATGATGTGTCAGATACACGGTTGTTACCCAGACGTCCATATAGTCAGGGATGGAATGATCTAATTTATCGTTAAAGTAATCTAATAAATCACCGTGTTTTGAAACGAAATCATCAGTGAGACGATTAACAGTTAGTTTATCTGGTAAAAAATAAATATCAGCATCAGCTACTTTGACGCTTCCTGGTATGACGAGGGTTATTGAATTAGTATAGGTCAAGCGTGAAAAGAAAACGTCTTCTGGATGTCGTCTGACATAAGATAAGACGAAGAATATAGAATCTGAATTACTAGCCATAAGTGACACTCCCCATCTAAATGATTTACTTCATTATACCAATTTAAACGAAAATGTTTTGATTTATTTTATTATAGTCGTAGACAGACTAAATTTAAAAATATATTTTAGGTTTTTACTTAGGTAAAATCTTAATGGTAGCGTATACTTGAAGGTACAAATATAAACCATTTTATGGAGGTGCAGGCGATGAAGACAGTTCATTTTTATTTAGTAAGACATGGTCAAACACGATTGAACAGATTAAAGAGGCTACAAGGCGTGACTAATTCTCGTCTGACACACAAGGGGCGAGAGGCAGCTAGAAATTTGGGAACACAATTAAAAGATGTCTATTTTGAAGCCGTGTACACAAGTGACTTAAAACGAACGCAAGATACTGCGGACTTTATTCTTGAAAAGCATGACTCTTCGTTTGAATTTCAACCATTAAGAGGACTTCGAGAAGTCGATTTTGGTCGACTAGAAGAGATGAAAAATAAAGATTTAATTCCAATGCTTGTTAAAAAATTTGGTTTTTTTAAAGTGAGTCAGGCCGTTTTAGGGCATAATCGCTTTAGAAACTTAGTAAATATGTTCGCAGAGCTTGAAGGAACTAGCCAAGCTGAAACATATGATAAGATGACTAGTCGAATAATTGATACATTAACGGATATTGGGAATCAGTACCAGACGCAGGGAGGAAATATTTTAATTGTGTCTCATGGTCTTGTGTTATCAAGTTTTATCGACAGCTTAGAAAAAAATCAACTTCCAACGATGCTCTTGAAGAATGCTAGTGTTAGTAACGTTGATTTTAAAAAAGGTAAATTTACAATTGTGAAGATTAATCAAAAGGGGTGATTACGATTGCTATATCCTAAAACGATAAATAAAATTCGACAGTTAGTTAATGATGGTATTGTTCCTGGTGCTTCATATGGGGTTATCCATCATAATACAATTAGCAATCAAAACTATTTGGGATATTCGCAATTAGTCCCTGAAACTGAACAATTAGCTGACAATGCACTTTACGACGTTGCATCACTAACTAAAGTGATAGGAACAACAACTCTTATTTTAAAATTACAAGAAGAGGGTCGTTTGAATGTTGATGATTCCGTAAAAAAATACCTACCAAATTATCAGGACGAACGGGTGACTTTACGGCATATGTTGACGCATACGGCAGATTTTCAAGGGTATATTAAAAATCGAAATCAATTATCGGAACCAGATTTAAAACAAGCACTATTCGGACTAAGTAATGGTGAAAATCTTGGAAAAAAAGTTATTTATAGTGATATCGGACTAATTTTTTTAGGATATATTATTGAAAGTATTTTAAAAATTCCTGTTCAGCAAGCATTGCAGCAAGAAGTCTTAAATCCCTTAGGATTAACTGATAGTACTTTTAGTCCAAATATCTCAAGAAGTGTTCCAACTGAGATTATTCCTGACTTAGGTCTTTTAAAGGGTATTGTTCATGACCCCAAAGCACGGATTTTAAAAGAACATTGTGGATCGGCAGGGTTATTTTCCACTGTATCCGACTTATTACGATTTATGCAGTGGTTTATGTCAGATGGTCCTGAACGTCCAGTATTACGGCCGGAGACGACGCAAATGTTATTCTCAGATCAAACACCTACAAGAAGCTTGGGTCGTTCACTTGGCTGGGATCTTCGTGGAGATGGCGATTGCTTATCTGTCTATCATACTGGTTATACAGGAACATTTATAATAATGGATCAATCCATGCAAGACGGGTTGGTTGTCTTAACGAATAGGGTACATCCGACGAGTGATAATAGTCTCTATTTGGTAAAACGAGATGAAATTATAGAAAGCTTTTTAACGGAAAAAGCTGGATTGTAACCGATTAACATTCAAAAATGTAACCGCTTATGATAAAATAAACCAATAATATGTTTAACGAAGGAGAGAGCAACTAATGACAGAACCTTTATTCTTAAAACCTGTATTACAAGAAAAAATTTGGGGTGGTGATCATCTTAAAACGGTCTTTGGATATGATATTCCAAGTAATCATACTGGTGAACTTTGGGCTATTTCCGCACACTCACATGGCCCAAGTACTGTTTTGAATGGTCCATTTGCTGGCAAAACATTGAATGAAGTCTGGGATTCAAATCGTGAAGTTTTTGGTAATGCTAAAGGGGATGTTTTTCCACTTCTAACTAAAATTTTAGATGCTAATCAAGATTTATCAGTTCAAGTACATCCGGATGATACTTATGCAATGCAACATGAGCATGAACTTGGTAAAACAGAATGTTGGTATGTTATTTCAGCCGAACCTGGGGCAGAACTTATTTATGGGCACCATGCTAAAACACGTGAAGAATTAGCGGAAATGATTCATGACGAAAGATGGGATGATTTATTTACGCATGTACCTGTTAAAGCGGGAGATTTCTTTTATGTTCCTAGTGGTACAATTCATGCCATTGGTTCTGGTGTGATGGTCCTTGAAACGCAACAAAGTAGTGATACAACATATCGTGTTTACGATTTTGACCGTGTGGATGCAACAACGGGTAAGAAGCGTGACTTGCATATTCAACAATCGATTGATGTTACTAATGTGCCTAATAAAGTTCCTGAACTCGATATTCAAACAAAAATGGTCGGGGATGCCAAAGTAACAACCTTTGTTAAAACACCATTCTTTAGTGTTTATGAATGGTTGATTTCAAACGGATCAGCAAATTTTAAAAGAACAGTCGCACCTTATACTCTTGTTTCAGTTTTAAAAGGTGAAGGTCAGATTAAAGTCGATGATAAAATATATGATTTAAAAATGGGTATGCATTTTATTTTACCAAACGAAGTTAAAGAATGGACAATTACAGGTGATATGCAAATTATTGCATCAGAACCTGGAGAAAAAGCATAAAAAAATAAAGATTCAAACAATAATATACTATTGTTTGAATCTTTATTTTTTTACTAAAATGTTGGTTCGATAACGAGTGCTTCTTGTTGACTAAAATCAACATCTGGATATTTACGATGCAACGCAAGCAGTAGTAGACGTTTAGCTAATTCACCATTTCTTGTTAAGATTGGGCCATGGAAATATGAACCAAAAACGTTTTTGTAAATGACACCTTCTGAAGCATCACTACCATTATTACCTTTACCTTTTAACACTTTACCAAGTGGTCGTTCATCTTTACCGAGGAAGGTCATCCCGTTATGATTTTCAAAACCATGGTAAGTTTCACCGGTATCTTCATTTTGAATCGTAATATCTCCGATAAAACGATTGTCATCTTGTGTCTCTGTATAATGACTCATTGCACCAATGCCAGGAATTTTTTCACCATCAGCACCGACATAATATTGACCAAGTAATTGGTAACCGCCACAAATTGCGAGGAGGGGACCGTTATCTTCAATATAGTCGGTTAAGGCCTCTTTTTTGTCTTGAATATCTTTTGAGACAATTTTTTGTTCGAAATCTTGTCCACCACCAAAGAAAGTTAAGTCAAAATGATCTTTGTCAAAAGGTTGATCTAAACTGATGACTTCAGTTTGTAAGTCAGTATCCATTTGCTTGGCATAATATTCTAACACCAATAGGTTACCAACATCACCATAAGTATTTAATAAGTCACCATATAAATGGGCGACGTTTAAATGATATTTTGCCATTATTACATGCCCTCCTTGATATAACCATCATTAGCGAGTGATTTACGTAACTGTAAAACAGCTGTATAAGTGGCTAAAACGTAAATATGTTTTGTGGGGAAGGTTTTAAGTTGTTCGATAACTTTAGCAATGTCAGGTTCTTTAATTAATTGTTCATCTTTGACACCAGCGACCTTAAAACGGAATGAAACATCTTTATAACGTTCACCACCCGTCATGAATTGAGGAATGTTCATTTGTGTTAATTGTTCGAAATTCCCATCCCAAATCCAACTGGTATCAATACCATCTGCGTAATTTGCATTTAATAAGAAGGCCAACGAGAATGGTTCTGTATCTGTTGCAATCATATCTAGTACCTGATCGAGGCCAACTGGATTTTTAACTAAAACTAAGGTAATGTCTTTGTCTTCAACATGGATGACTTCTTGTCGACCAAAGACTTGCTCATCGTCTTCACTTAATGTATTACTAATTGTTGCAGGACCAACATTGAAGACACGACCAACTGCATAAGCAGCAAGGGCGTTGTAGATGTTATATAAACCGCCGACATGAATTTCCATGGGTTGTCCATCAACTATAAAGTGAGATGATGTGGGTGTTTGTTCTAAAAGTGATGTTAATTGGTAGTCTAATTTTGGACGACTAAAATGACAGTTTGGACAATAATATTTCCCGAGATTAGCATACGTACGGGTTTTATAATGTAAGATATGTTGACAAACTGGACAAAGAATCCCATCAGTATTCGTAGGTGCTAAACTTTCTGTTTCCTCTTCATGATTAAAACCGTAGAAAACAAAAGGATTTGGTAATTCAATTGAATGGAAAATGGGTGCATCACCATTTGCAATAATTGTTGCATTGGGTGCTAATTTAATCCCATCAATAATTTTTTTGTAAGTTGTATAAATTTCACCGTAGCGGTCCATTTGATCACGGAAAATATTTGTTAGAACAAATGCTTTAGGCGTGATGTATTGGGTTACTTTAATGACATTTGCTTCATCAACCTCAAGAACAGCAAGAGGACGCTCATTTTTTTTGCGCTTATCCGTTAGAAATGCTGTGATAATACCTTGTTCCATATTTGATCCAGCAGAGTTTGTTAAGATATGGTCATATTTAGCACCTAAAACCTTAACTGTTAAGGCGGTTGTTAAGGTTTTACCGTTGGTTCCAGTGATGACAATAACGTCATAATTAGCACCTAATGTTTTTAAAATTTCTGGATCTAACGCGGCAGTTATTTTGCCGGGTAGAGAGCTACCACCTTTTAGAAAGGTGTGCAAAAACCAATATGATGATTTCCCTGCGACAGTTGCTATTGAGCTTTTTATCGTCATTAAAATATCCTCCGTTTACAGAAAATTGACTACATAGGATAGAATCCACGTCATAGCCTACTTTACTGAATTTATATTATGTCTATAATAGCATAATTACAAAATTCTACATATAAAATGCCTAATATTAAGAAAAAATTTTTATTTAATGAAATCCAAGCTTAAATCGGATATACTTAAAGACGGAAATCTGAAAAACAGAAGAGGTTTATTATGGCGCAATTATTTTTTAAATACGGTGCAATGAATAGTGGTAAGACAATTGAAATCTTAAAAGTTGCGCATAATTATGAAGAACAAAATAAATCAGTTATTATTTTAACAAGTGGTGTGGATGACAGGGATGGTGTTGGATTTGTTTCAAGTCGAATTGGATTGAAACGTGAGGCGACACCTATTTTTGAAGAAACAAATGTCTTTGATTTAGTTCAACAGACTAATTCAAATGCTGCTTGTGTTTTAATAGACGAATCACAATTTCTAAAACAAGCACATATTATTCAATTAGCTAAAATTGTGGATGAATTAAATATTCCAGTTATGGCTTTTGGGTTAAAGAATGATTTTAAAAACGAATTGTTTGAAGGATCAAAATATTTATTATTATATGCTGACAAGATTGAAGAAATGAAAACAATTTGCTGGTTTTGTCATAAAAAGGCCATCATGAATTTACGTATTCATGATGGTAAACCTGTATATGCTGGCGAACAAATTTTAATAGGTGGTAATGAAGATTATTATCCAGTATGTCGTAAACATTATAACAATCCGTTGATGACACAATTACAATAATCAGATAGACTAGAAAGATAAAGAATTAAGAGGAGACAATATAAAATGGATGAAATGTATGATCAATTACAATCAGTTGATGATCGCTATGAAGAATTAGGCGAATTATTGTCTGATCCTGAGATTATTTCAAATAATAATCGGTTTATGGAATTATCAAAAGAAATGGCAAGTATCCGCGAAACAGTTGAGAAATATCGCCAATATAAAGTTGTTGTTCAAGAACTTGCAGATGCTGAAGAAATGCTAGGCGAAAATTTAGATTCTGAAATGGCTGAAATGGCTAAAGAAGAATTATCTGACGCAAAGAAAGCAAAAGCAGCTTTAGAAGAAGAAATTAAGGTACTATTAATTCCTAAGGATCCTAATGATGATAAAAATATTATCATGGAAATTCACGGCGCTGCCGGTGGGGATGAAGCTAGTTTATTTGCTGCAGATTTATTCTCAATGTATTCTAAATACGCTGAGAAGCAAGGTTGGACTGTTGAAATTGTGGATAAAAATGTGACTGAAGTCGGTGGTTTTAAAGAAATTGTCCTGTTGATTAATGGTGATAGTGTCTTTTCTAAGCTGAAATATGAAAGTGGTGCACATCGAGTTCAACGAATTCCATCAACAGAATCAGCTGGACGTGTGCATACTTCTACTGCAACAGTAGGTGTTATGCCTGAAGCAGAAGATGTTGAAATTGAAATTGATGCAAAAGATATTAGAACGGATGTTTATCGTTCTTCTGGTGCCGGTGGACAACATGTTAATAAGACATCATCTGCTGTCCGAATGACCCATTTACCAACAAACATTGTTGTAGCTATGCAAGATGAACGTTCACAACAACAAAATCGTGAAAAAGCTATGAAAATTTTGAAGGCTCGAGTTTATGATTTCTATTCACAACAAGAACAAAGTGCTTACAATGAAAATAGAAAATCAGCTGTTGGATCAGGGGACCGTTCAGAACGAATTAGAACTTATAATTTCCCTCAAAATCGTGTGACTGATCATCGAATTGGATTATCATTGAATAAATTAGATCGTGTTATGAATGGTGAACTTGAAGAAGTAATCGATTCATTGATTTTATATGATCAAACACAAAAAATGGAAAAGTTGCAAGAAAATGACTAATCCAACCTACTATGAAGCCTTGAAATGGGCTTCTTTGTGTATAGAGGAACATAAGTTAGAAGTTGAAAGTGGTCAGTGGTTATTATTAGAGCGACTAAGCTGGTCAACGACTGATTTATTAATGAATTATCAAACAAAAATGCCAAAAAATGAGTGGCAACAATATCAGATAGATATTCAGCAATTTTGTGATGGAATGCCGGCACAATACATTATTGGTCATGCCTACTTTTTTGGTATGCAATTGAAAGTGACCGAAGCAACCCTTATTCCGAGACCTGAGACGGAAGAATTGGTAGAATGGATGTTGGAGACATTGCCTGCTAATGAGAAGTTGGTAATTGCTGATATTGGAACCGGTTCTGGAGCAATTGCGATTGCTTTAAAACAACAGCGACCAAATTGGCAAATCTTTGCAAGTGATATTTCTAAAGAAGCAATTACGGTTGCCAAAAAAAATGCACAAGCACAGCAAGTTGATGTAACATTTTTGATTGGAGATTTAACAGAACCTATTCATGAATTGAAAGTGGATGTCATCGTGTCTAATCCACCATACATTGCCGAAAATGAGCGAGATGTGATGGATAAAAGTGTGATTGAACATGAACCGCAAGTCGCATTATTTGCAGCTGAAAATGGTCTAATCTTGTATCGAAGAATGATAGAAGAGGTGGCTCGCTTCACGCAAAAACCAAGAGATATTTTCTTTGAAATAGGGTATCAACAAGAAAACGCCGTGATAAAGATGTTAACAAACGCATTTGAAAATGCAGTTTTAATAGAAGGAAAAAAAGATAGTTTTGATAATCAAAGAATGATTCACGCAAAATTATAAAAGGGGTGTTGAGTTAATGGAAACAATTATTTATCAACCTAATGAAATAGAAACTGCTGCAGAGTTATTAAAGCAAGGACAATTGATCGCATTCCCAACTGAAACAGTGTACGGATTGGGTGCCGATGCGACAAATGAAGAGGCAGTCAAACAAGTGTATGCTGCAAAAGGTCGACCAAGTGATAATCCACTAATCGTACACGTTGCCGATGTAGAGACAGTTCGGGAATATGCACAACCACTTACTGCCAATGTGGAAAAGTTAATTAAAACATTTTGGCCGGGTTCATTGACGCTTATCCTTAAATTAAAAGCAGGAGCTCTTTCAAAGACTGTTACAGGCGGTTTAGAAACTGCAGCCTTTAGAATGCCAGATAACAAAGTTACATTAGATTTTATTATTAAGTCGGGCGTTCCAATTGTTGGCCCTTCAGCTAATACTTCAGGTAAACCTAGTCCAACAATGGCAGAACATGTTGCTCATGATTTGAATGGTAAAATTGCTGGTATCATTGATGATGGGCAAACAAAAGTAGGGGTGGAGTCAACTGTCTTAGACATGAGTACAGATGAACCAACAATTTTGAGACCTGGAGCAGTTACTCAGTCACAAATTGAGGATGTAATTGGACACGTTAGTGATGATACACATGAAGTTGCCGAAGGAGAAACGCCAAAAGCACCTGGGATGAAGTATCGACATTATGCACCAAGAGCACAAGTTGTGATTGTTGATTCAACACAAAATTGGTCAGATATTTTAGACTGGGTCGCTAAACAAGATATTGCAATCGGATTAATGGCAAAAGAAGGTCAAATTGATACGGATCAGATACCTAAGAATAGTGGCTATTCTTCTTTAGGAAAAACAATTGAATCAGCAAGCCAATCACTTTTTGACGGTTTACGCTACTTCGATGACAACCCTAATGTTCAAATGATTTTAGTTGAAGGGTTTGATAAAAAGGGATTGGGTGTTGCTTACATGAACCGTCTTGAAAAAGCAGCAAGTAGCCAAAATATTGTTGAACTTATGGATGCTGAAAAAGTGAAATATAAACAACAGGATAAAGAATTGTGGGATGCAATCGCTCATGAAGAAAAACGCCAAGAGGACAATATTGAATTAATTGCGTCTGAAAATATCGTTTCTGATGCTGTACGTGCTGCACAAGGTAGCGTGTTAACCAATAAGTATGCTGAAGGGTATCCTAATAAGCGTTACTACGGTGGTTGTGAGTATATTGATGTAGTTGAACAATTAGCTATTGATCGTGCTAAGGCACTATTCCATGCTGAATATGCCAATGTACAACCACATTCTGGTTCACAAGCTAATATGGCCGTTTACCAGGCATTTTTAGAACCTCAAGATAAGATTTTAGGAATGAAATTAAACGATGGTGGACATTTAACGCATGGTTCACCAGTAAATTTCTCAGGTGAATTGTACAATTTTGTTAGTTATGGTGTTGATTCTAAAACAGAACGTTTAAATTATGATGCTATTCGAGAGATAGCACTTAAAGAAAAACCTAAAATGATTATTGCTGGAGCCTCAGCTTATAGTCGAATGATCGACTTTACAAAATTTAGAGCAATCGCTGATGAAGTTGGCGCCTATTTAATGGTAGATATGGCTCATATTGCTGGTCTTGTAGCTACTGGACTGCATCCAAATCCCGTAGATGTAGCTGATGTTGTTACGACAACAACGCATAAAACGTTACGTGGCCCTCGTGGTGGAATGATTCTTGCTAAAGAAAAATATGCTAAAAAACTAAACTCGGCAGTTTTCCCTGGTACACAGGGTGGCCCACTTGAACACGTAATTGCTGGGAAAGCGGCAGCATTCTATGAGGCAGCGCAACCAGCATTTACGGCGTATATGTATCAAGTTGTTCAGAATTCACAAGCAATGGCTGGCGTATTTGCACAGTCAGATTTAGTGAGAGTTATTTCTGGTGGAACTGATAATCACTTAATGAACTTAGATGTAACACCTTCTGGGTTAAATGGAAAAGAAGTTCAAAACTTATTAGATCGTGTTCATATTACTGTGAATAAAAATACAATTCCAAATGAATCATTGAGCCCATTTAAAACGTCTGGAATTCGAATTGGAACGCCAGCAATTTCTACTCGTGGGTTTGACAGCGAAGACGTAAAAGTGATTGCAATTCTAATTCTATACGCAATTCAATTTCACGATGATGACGATAAATTAGCCGAAATTGGTTCGCAAGTTTTAGCATTATCTAAAAAGCATCCTATTTCACAAATTAAATACGTTTAAGACTAGTATTTTAGGTAATAATTCGCTAAAATAGAATAGACTAAATTTAAGGGAGTGTTTCGTAATGGGCAAATTTCAAGTGATGGACCATCCGTTAATTCAACACAAATTAACGATTATACGTGATAAGAACTGTGGTACAAAAGAATTTAGAGAAGTTGTTAATGAAATTGCTGAACTAATGGTATATGATGTTTCTCGCGATTTTGCTTTAGAAGATGTTATCGTTGAAACACCTATGGGTAAAACAACACAAAAAACATTGGCTGGTAAGAAAATTGCTATTATTCCTATTTTAAGAGCTGGTTTAGGGATGGTTGATGGTATTTTGGAATTATTACCAGCAGCTAAAGTTGGACATATTGGTATGTACCGTGATGAAACAACATTCCAACCAACAGAATATTTTGTAAAAATGCCTGAAGATATTGCTAGTCGTGATCTTCTTGTAGTAGACCCAATGCTTGCTACTGGTGGTTCTGCTATTATGGCAGTTGATGCATTGAAGAAGCGCGGCGCAAAGACAATTAAGTTTGTTTGTCTTGTTGCGGCTCCAGAAGGTGTTGCAGCTTTACGTGAAAAACATCCTGATATTGATATTTATACAGCAGCACTTGATGATCACTTGAATGAAGATGGCTACATTGTCCCAGGTTTGGGCGATGCAGGTGATCGATTGTTTGGTACGAAATAAATTAAATGAATGGCCCTTAGAATGCTTATGCGTAAGCCGTCTAGGTGTCATTTTTTTTAATGTGAAAAAAAACTCAAAATAAGTCAGAATTTCTTTTGTATTTTATTTCAATTGGTGGTATGATTTCTTTTGTAATTGGAGAATATTTATAAAGTTATTCTCTTTAATTTATACCGTTTTATACGGTCAAATAAAAGTTTGGAAAGAGGTGAAATTCTGTGGATGGAGATGCTTTCGTTGTGAATTTTTATGGCCTACCTTTCAATATTACGAATGTCGTTTCCGGTTTACTTGCATGTGTGATTGTCGCGATGATAGCTATTGTATTATCGAGAAGACTGACCATGAAACCGACTGGTAGACAAAATGTTTTGGAATGGCTCATTGATTTCACCAATGGGATTGTTAAAAGCGCAATGCCAGGAAAAGAAGGTAAGAAGTTTAATTTATTAGCATTTACGTTATTCTTATTTATCTTTGTATCTAACCAAATGGGTTTATTTTTACAAATAGGTTTTGGCGACAAGACGTTGATTAAAAGTCCAACGTCGAGTCCGCTAACGACACTAACGTTTGCATTTTTGATTCTGCTATTATCACATTTTATGGGTGTTATTCAATTCGGATTTAAGGGATATATTAAAAATTCCTATTTGAGTCCAGTTGCATTTCTTTTACCTATTAACTTGATTGAAGAATTTACAAATTTGCTAACATTAGCTCTTCGTTTGTACGGAAACATTTACGCTGGGGAAGTATTATTAACGTTAATTGGTGGTGCAGTTTCTATGGGCCCATTAATGACTATCGTGGCTTTACCAGTTGAAATGATCTGGCAAGGATTCTCTCTGTTTATCGGAAGTATCCAAGCTTACGTATTCGTAACATTGTCAATGGTTTATATCGGTGGAAAAGTACAAAAAGAATAAAACAAGATATCTAAGGAGGAAACAATTATTATGGGATTATTAGCAGCAGGTATTGCAGCTGGTTTAGCCGCTGTCGCAACAGGTATTGGTAATGGTTTAGTTATTTCTAAAACAATCGAAGGTATGGCTCGCCAACCAGAATTATCTGGTCAATTACGTTCAACAATGTTTATTGGTGTTGGTTTGATTGAAGCCGTTCCTATTATTGCTATCGTTATTTCATTCTTATTGATGGCTAAATAATTTTTGAAATTAAGTTTGATTCTTCGTTGATACAACGAAATATATTAATTTTAAAAAGGAGGTGTCAATAGATGTTTTCAGATTTAGTTTTCGGTGCAGTTGGTAATTTTCAAACTGGTGATTTCTTATTCTATATTATTTCGTTTGTTATTTTGATGTTAATCATCAAACACTTTGCATGGGGTCCTGTCACAAAAATGATGAGTGACCGTGCAGATAAAATTGCAAATGATTTAGATTCTGCTGAAGATTCAAGAAAAAAAGCCGATATTTTGGCAACTGAACGACAAGACCAATTAGATAATTCACGTCAAGAAGCATCTGAAATTGTTAGTCGTGCAAAAGATAACGGTAAAAAGCAACATGATGATATCGTTTCTGGAGCTCAAGATGAAGCAACGACGTTGAAACAAAATGCTGTTAAAGATATTGAACAAGAACGCCAAGAAGTATTGAGTAGCGTTCAAAGTGATGTCGCTGAATTATCTATTGAAATTGCTTCTAAGATTATTCAAAAAGAATTAAATGAGAATGATCAAAAAAACTTAATCAATTCTTATATTGAAGGGTTGGTAAAGTAAAATGAAATTAGATAAGGCAACCGTTGCCAATCGTTACGGTGAAGCCATCTTTGAAATTGCTGATGAACAAGGTAATATTGTTGCCTTTTCTGAAGAATTAGAGGAAGTTAGACAAGTTTTTCTTGCTAATCCACAATTGAGTGAAGTGCTTGTTGATGCACGTCTTAATTTGTTAGAAAAGCAAGACCTTGTTAAGGTCTTACTCAAAGATGCATCTCCAATTATTGCAAACGTTATCCAAATGGTCTTTGATTATGGTCGAATGGGTGATATGGTTGGAATAATTGAAGAATTCGAACGATTATGCGATGTTAAAGAAAAAATTGTACATGCAACCGTTACAACTGCAATTGAGCTTGATGATAGTCAATTAACGAAATTATCAAGTAAGTTTGCAGAAAGAATCGGTGCAAATAAGATAGTATTTAACAATATTATTGATGAAAAAATTATTGGTGGCGTTATTATTGAAGCCAATAATCAGATTTTTGATGGATCAATTTCATCAAAAATCAACAAAGTAAAACGATTATTAGCGGAGTAACATATTAAAGTAGTTAAGAGGTGAACCTTGTATGAGCATTAAAGCTGAAGAAATCAGTGCTTTAATTAAAGAACAATTGGAACAATATAAAGACGAACTTATCGTTGATGAAGTAGGTACCGTTACTTATGTTGGTGATGGTATTGCTCGTGCACACGGTTTGGATAACGCTTTATCAGGAGAATTGTTAGAATTTTCTGACGGTACTTATGGTATGGCTCAAAATCTAGAAACAAACGATGTTGGTATCGTTATTTTAGGTGGCTATGAAGGTATCCGTGAAGGCGACGTTGTCAAACGTACGGGTAGAATCATGGAAGTTCCTGTTGGTGAAGAACTTATCGGACGTGTTGTTAATCCTTTAGGCCAACCCATCGATGGTAAAGGTGATCTTAAGACAAACAAAACTCGTCCAGTCGAAAAAAAGGCTCCAGGAGTTATGGATCGTAAGTCAGTTGATCAACCTTTACAAACTGGACTTAAAGCTATTGATGCTTTAGTTCCAATTGGCCGTGGACAACGTGAATTGATTATTGGTGATCGTAAGACTGGTAAAACATCAGTTGCTATTGATACGATTTTAAATCAAAAAGATCAAGACATGATTTGTATCTATGTTGCTATTGGACAAAAAGAATCAACTGTTAGCGCACAAGTGGAAACGTTACGTCGATTAGGCGCAATGGACTACACAATTGTCGTTAGTGCTGGTCCTGCTTCTCCCGCACCATTATTATGGTTAGCTCCATATACTGGTTCAGCAATGGGTGAAGAATTCATGTATAACGGTAAACATGTCTTGATTGTATTTGATGATTTATCAAAACAAGCAACGGCTTACCGTGAACTGTCATTAATTTTGAGACGTCCGCCGGGTCGTGAAGCTTATCCTGGTGATGTTTTCTACTTACATTCACGTTTACTTGAACGTGCAGCTAAGTTAAGTGATGAATTGGGTGGTGGTTCAATGACTGCTCTTCCATTTATCGAAACACAGGCTGGTGATGTTTCTGCATATATTCCTACTAACGTAATTTCGATTACTGATGGTCAAATTTTCTTGGATAGTGATTTATTCTATTCAGGTACTCGTCCAGCTATTGATGCTGGTACATCAGTTTCTCGTGTTGGTGGGTCAGCTCAAATTAAAGCAATGAAGAAAGTTGCCGGAAGCCTTCGTTTGGCTCTTGCATCATTCCGAGAATTAGAATCATTTTCTCAATTTGGTTCTGATTTAGATGCCGCAACACAAGCTAAATTAAATCGTGGACATCGTACGGTTGAAGTACTTAAACAACCATTACACAAGCCATTAGTTGTTGAAAAACAAGTTTTAATTTTATATGCATTAACACATGGATTCTTGGATTCAGTTCCTGTTGATGATATTCTTCGTTTTGAAGGTGAAATTTTTGATTTCTTTGATAATAATCATAGTGATCTTTTAAATCACATCAAAGAAACAGGTAATTTACCTGACGAAGATAAATTTGATGCTGCAATCAAAGACTTTTCAGAAGGTTTCCAAGTAACTCCTGAAAAAGCGTAAACTAAAAGTAAATGAAAGATGGTGAGAATTAATGGGTGCTTCATTAATGGAAGTAAAGCGTCGAATCGTTTCAACTAAGAAAACGGGACAAATAACTGGCGCAATGCAAGTTGTTTCGACTGCTAAGTTAAGCCAAATTCAGCGTCATACTCAAAGTTATCAGATATATGCTTCTAAAATTAGAAGTGTCATTACCCATCTTGCCCAATCTCACCTTTTAGATGCTAAAGCTGGAAAATCAAAGCAATCATCTGAGAATGATAGTTCAAAATTTTCAGGTTTTGATATGTTACAAAAGAGACCTGTTAAAAAAAGTGGTTATTTAATTATTACTTCTGATCGTGGTTTAGTTGGTAGTTACAATAGTAACGTAATTAAACAAACATTAGATTTGATGAAGCAAAATGGCCATACTGTAGATAATGCTGTTATTATTGCTGTTGGTGGTACTGGTGCTGACTTCTTTAAAAATAGAGGATATGAGGTTGCCTACGAATACCGTGGTGTAAGTGATATTCCAACGTTTATTGAGGTTCGTGAAATCGTTAAATCAGTAGTAACAATGTATAACAGTGAAGTTTATGATGAATTATTTGTTTGTTATAATCATTTCGTTAATAGTTTACAATCGGACTTTCATTCTGAACAAATGCTTCCTATTTCAGAAGTGAATATGGATACAGATGCAGAAGGTATTGAAACGTCTAATGTGATGGGGAATGAAGATTATGATATGGAACCTTCAGGAGACGCAATTCTTGAAGTTGTTCTACCTCAGTTTGCTGAAAGCTTAGTATATGGTGCGATTTTAGATGCTAAAACAGCTGAACATGCTTCAAGTTCTACAGCAATGAAATCTGCGACAGATAATGCTAAAGATATTATTGCATCATTAGAATTAAAGTATAATCGTGCACGTCAAAGTGCTATTACAACAGAAATTACAGAAATTACTGGTGCAACAGCTGCTTTAGAGTAAAATGACAGGAGGAAATACAGAAGATGAGTCTCGGTAAAGTTGTTCAAGTTATCGGGCCCGTCGTCGATGTACAATTCTCTTTAAACGAAACCTTACCAGATATCAATAATGCGTTAAAAGTTACACGTGAAGATGGAACTGCTCTAATTATCGAAGTTACGCTTGAATTAGGTGACGGAGTTATGAGAACAATCGCCATGGATTCTACGGATGGCTTGCAACGTGGAACAGTTGTTGAAGACACAGGTGCTTCAATTTCTGTCCCTGTTGGTGAAGATACTCTTGGTCGAGTGTTTAACGTTTTAGGAGATACCATTGATGGTGGTCCTGAATTTAATAAAGATGCAGAGCGCAGTAGCATCCATAAAGATGCTCCTAAATATGATGAATTAAGTGCAAGTACTGAGGTTCTTGAAACAGGAATTAAAGTTATTGACTTGTTAGCCCCTTATATTAAAGGTGGTAAAATTGGATTATTCGGTGGTGCCGGTGTTGGTAAAACTGTTTTAATTCAAGAATTAATTCATAATATTGCTCAAGAACATAATGGTATTTCAGTGTTTACCGGTGTTGGTGAACGTACTCGTGAAGGTAATGACCTTTACTTTGAAATGAAAGAATCCGGCGTGTTAGAGAAGACAGCCATGGTGTTTGGTCAGATGAACGAGCCGCCTGGTGCCCGTATGCGTGTTGCATTGACTGGTCTTACAATTGCGGAATATTTCCGTGATGAAAAAGGACAAGATGTGCTATTGTTTATTGATAATATTTTCCGCTTTACACAAGCTGGTTCTGAAGTTTCAGCCTTATTAGGCCGTATTCCTTCAGCCGTAGGTTATCAACCAACATTAGCTACTGAAATGGGTCAATTGCAAGAACGTATCACGTCAACTAAAAAAGGTTCAGTTACATCAATTCAAGCAGTTTATGTTCCAGCTGATGATTATACTGATCCTGCTCCTGCAACGACGTTCGCCCATTTGGATGCAACAACTAACTTGGAACGTAGCTTAACGCAACAAGGTATTTACCCAGCTGTTGATCCTTTGGCTTCAACTTCAAGTGCTTTGACACCTGAAATTGTTGGAGAAGAACATTATCGTGTTGCTACGGAAGTTCAACATACGTTACAACGTTATCGTGAATTACAAGATATTATTTCTATTTTAGGTATGGATGAATTATCTGATGATGAAAAAGTAATTGTAGCACGTGCGCGTCGCATCCAATTCTTCCTTTCACAAAACTTTAATGTTGCCGAACAATTCACAGGAAAACCTGGATCATATGTACCAATTGCTGAAACAGTTCAAGGATTTAAAGATATTCTTGATGGTAAATATGATTCACTTCCTGAAGATGCTTTCAATGGTGTCGGCCCAATCGAAGATGTTATTGAAGCAGCAAATAAAATGGCAAAATAGGGGGTAATAACAGATGGCTGAAGATTCAGTTTTGACCGTTAGTATCGTCACTCCTGATGGTAGTGTTTATGACAATAATGCTAAAATGATTATTGTTAAAACACCCAGCGGGGAAATGGGTATTTTACCCAATCATATTCCAGTTATTGCTTCTCTTGATATTGATGCTGTCAGGGTTAAGGTAAATGATAATGAAGAAGATGAAATTGCCGTAAGTGGTGGATTCATTGAATTTTCAAAAAATGTCGCAACGGTTGTTGCAAATGCAGCAGAATGCCAAGAAGATATTGATGAAAATCGTGCACAGGCTGCTAAAAAAAGAGCTGAGCAGATGATTTCTACTGCAAAACAAACACATAATGTTGATGAACTTAAAAGATCTGAAATTGCACTTAGACGTGCAATCAATCGAATTAATATCTCTAAACATTAATACAAAAGTGGGTGCTGGATTTATTCAGTACCTTTTTTTGTATATACATATTAAATATTTCATTTTTGTTACAAATATTAGCGACAAGTGGTACAAAATATGCTATGCTTATGACGAATAAATTTTAGGAGTGTTTTGATGAATACTGTGGGAATCCAATCGCTAGTTACTTTAATGAGTCATCTAATGTTTATTGGAATTGCTTTTTGGGCAATTCAAGGGTTACGAATAGACAGGTTTTTCCCACAAAGTAGCCAACAAAGAATCAAAGTTTTAATTGTCTTATTGGCTATTTTATTAGGATATACAAGCAGTGCCTTTTTCTTAAATTTTATTGATAATGTTCGTAATTTAGTTTTTTTAGTTAAATAATAACGGGGGAATAACTTGTGGAAAAAATAATCGTCAAGGGTGGAAACTCACTCAATGGAACAGTGCATATAGAAGGCGCAAAGAATGCAGTATTGCCAATTCTAGCAGCCGGAATTTTAGCAAGTAGTGGTGAAAATACACTGTCAAATGTACCAGTTTTGTCAGATGTCTTTACAATGAATAACGTACTACGTTTTTTAAATTTAGACGTTGACTTTAATGAAGAAACTAATGAAGTTAAAATGAGTGCGACTAAAGAATTATCACCAGAAGCACCATTTGAATATGTTTCAAAAATGCGTGCTTCTATTGTTGTAATGGGACCACTTTTGGCACGACTTAAACATGCGAAGATTGCAATGCCTGGTGGGTGTGCAATAGGTTCTCGCCCAATTGATTTGCATTTAAAAGGTTTTGAAGCAATGGGTGCGCATATTGAACAATTCGATGGTTATATAGAAGCAACTGTAGATGAATTAAAGGGTGCCAACATTTATCTTGATTTTCCAAGTGTAGGTGCAACTCAGAATATTATGATGGCTGCAACATTAGCTACTGGTACAACTGTGATTGAAAATGTTGCAAGAGAACCAGAAATTGTTGATTTAGCTAATATTTTAAATAAAATGGGTGCTAAAGTACAAGGTGCTGGTACCGAAACAATTCGCATTCATGGTGTTAAGGCATTACATGGCGCTGATCATGCAGTTGTCCAAGATCGGATTGAAGCAGGGACATTCATGGTTGCTGCAGCAATGACTCAAGGTAATGTTTTAATCGAAGAGGCTATTGCGGAACACAATAAACCATTAATTTCTAAATTAGAAGAAATGGGCATTGACGTTATCCAAGAAGACAATGGTATCCGAGTAATTGGAACAGAAAAAATTAAACCAACTACAGTTAAAACATTGCCTCATCCAGGGTACCCAACTGATATGCAGCCTCAAATGACTGTCCTTCAATTAATGGCAGATGGTACAAGTATTTTAACAGAGACGGTATTCGAAAATCGTTTTATGCATCTTGAAGAATTACGACGTATGAATGCAAAATTTAAGATTGAAGGCAACTCAGTTGTCATGTATGGTCCAACTGACTTCAATGGTGCAGAAGTTGCTGCTACAGACTTAAGAGCTGCTGCAGCACTTGTGCTAGCAGGATTAGTAGCTCGTGGTTATACACAAGTTACACATCTTGAATATCTTGATCGAGGCTACTATCATTTCCATCAAAAGTTAGAAGCTTTGGGTGCTGAAATTAAACGTATCAATGATGATACACAAGATATAATTATTAAGACAGAAAATGAAGTAAAATAGAAGAAATGTCCATTTTGGACATTTTTTTATTGTATAGGTATATGGTATAATGCTTACATTAGTGTAAGTTTTAAGTGCCGAGAGGAGAAGCATAATGGCTAAAGATATTGGTATTGATTTAGGAACCGCAAATGTATTAATTAACGTACAAAATAAAGGAATCGTCTTAAATGAACCATCTGTTGTTGCAATTGACACAAAATCAGGTCGTGTATTAGCAGTTGGATCAGAAGCATATAAAATGGTTGGTAGAACACCTGGTAGTATTAGAGCTATCAGACCTATGAAAAATGGTGTCATTGCTGATTTTGATATTACAGAACAAATGTTAACTTACTTTATTAAAAAATTAAATGTGAGCGGCTTTTTATCAAAACCAAGTATTTTGATTTGTTGCCCAACAAATATCACATCAATTGAACAAAAAGCAATTATTCAAGCTGCTGAAAAAGCTGGTGGTGGCAAGGTTTATCTTGCTGAAGAACCTAAAGTTGCAGCTATTGGTGCTGGGTTGGATATTTATCAACCCCGTGGTAGTTTAGTGATTGATATTGGTGGTGGTACAAGTGATGTTGCCGTTATTTCATTAGGCGATATTGTAGCAAGCCGTTCATTACGTGTTGCTGGTGATCAATTGAATAGTGATGTTATCAATTTTGTTAAGCAAAAACATAACCTTCAAATCGGTGAACGTACAGCTGAAAAAGCTAAAATTGAAATTGGGACAGTTTACCCAGACAATCGTGCATTAGAAATGGAAATTCGTGGACGAGATGTTGTTACTGGTTTACCAAAGACAGTTGTGCTTAGCTCTGCTGAGATTGAAGAAGCAACTCATGATACAATGCAAGCAATCGTTGCAGCAACTAAAGAAGTTCTTGAACAAACACCACCAGAATTAGCATCAGATATTATTGATACTGGGATTATTTTAACAGGTGGCGGTGCATTATTAGATGGTGTTGATTTATTAATGTCATCGAACTTAGATATTCCTGTTATGGTGTCAGAAACACCATTGGATGATGTCGCAAAAGGAACTGGATTCTTGTTAGATCATATTGAAAAACAAGGTAGATAACAACTGTGATACTGGTTATTAAGGGAGGTCTATTAACGGGGCAATCTGTTGATGGACCTTTTCATATAGGAGGTGTCATTTATTTATGCAAAACTTAATGCTTGCACCAATCAAGTTTTATCAAAAATTTATTTCACCGATGTTTCCACCTAGTTGCCGGTACTATCCAACATGTTCAAACTATATGATTAAGGCAATTCAAAAACACGGTGCAAAAGGTATTATTATGGGTATCGGTAGGATTTTACGATGCCATCCTTTTGTCAGAGGCGGATACGATCCCGTACCTGATTACTTTACCGTACGAAGAAATAAGAACCCTAAAGGAGAAGAAAAGCATGTCTAAAAAAGAAAAAGAGATTGAAGTAGCAGAAAATGATATTAAAATTAATGGTGAGGATGCAGTTTCATTAACCGTTGGCGGTATTGAAATTGGTACAGTCATTCAACAAGATACAAAATTTGTTGCAACATTAAGTAACGGTGAGATATTCAAAGCTAAAACTCGTGATGAAGGTATTGATACTTTATTGCGCGATTTTCACTTACATCGCGGTTAATTAGTCAATTATTAAATTTTAGCCTATTCAAAAATTTAACGAAATAAGTGACATAGTGTGGAGGGGAATTCTATGAGTAGTAGAAAAGATGAGGTCGATAGTGAGTCAAGAATTGATTATGGTATTATTTTTGCCGTTTTAGTCTTGGCAATTATTGGGCTTGCCTCAATTTACGTATCAGCATCCCATGATACTAGTGCGACCTCAATTGTTAGCCAAATGGTTTCACAGTTAATGTGGTACGCTATTGGTGTCATTGCAATTGTCGTTATTATGCAATTTGACTCAGAACAATTATGGCGAGTCGCACCGATAGGGTATTTTATTGGCCTGTTTTTATTGATGATTGTTTTAGTCGTATATAGTCGACCTTTATATATAAACACAGGTGCTAAAAGTTGGATACCATTAGTTGGTTCGTTAACGTTCCAACCATCAGAAGTTATGAAGCCAGCATTTATATTAATGTTGGCGCGTGTGGTTACGATACATAACAATGATTATCCAACTCATAAAATTGGGACAGATATTATTTTATTAGCCAAAATGATAGCATGGACGTTACCAGTAGTTATTTTATTAAAACTGCAAAATGATTTTGGAACAATGCTCGTTTTCTTTGCTATTTTAGGTGGTGTCATTTTAGTTTCAGGTATCACTTGGAAGATTATTGGACCGGCATTTGGAACGGTGGCTGTTGTAGGTGGAACGGCATTATATATGGTTATTTCAACAACTGGTCGATCAATTCTAGAAAAAGTTGGCTTTTCTGCCTACCAATTTGACCGAATTGATAACTGGTTAGATCCATCAAAAGATACATCCGGAACAGGATATCAATTATGGCAAAGTATGAAAGCCATTGGATCAGGACAAATGACTGGTAAGGGATTTAACGTGTCAAATGTTTATGTTCCCGTCCGTGAATCTGATATGATTTTTTCTGTTATCGGCGAAAACTTTGGGTTTATTGGTGGTTGTATTTTAATCTTTATTTATTTCTTACTCATTTATCGAATGGTTCGTGCAACCTTTGATACGAAGAATGAATTTTATGCTTACTTATCTACTGGGGTCATTATGATGATTTTATTCCATGTTTTTGAAAACATTGGGATGAGTATTGGGTTACTACCTTTAACAGGTATTCCATTACCATTTGTCAGTCAAGGTGGGTCTGCTTTAGTAGGAAATATGATTGGAATTGGCTTAATTATGTCAATGCGATACCATCATAAGAGTTACATGTTCAGTAGCGAAGACGAAGATTTTGATAAAAAGATAAGGCAGTGATTCTATTATGGAATCACTGTTTTTTAAAACTAGGAGGTTTTGATGATGATTGATTTTTATTGGTATCCTAAATGTTCAACTTGTAGAAAAGCAAAACAATGGTTAGACGAAAATGAGGTTGAATACCATATAATAGATCTTATCCAAGAAACACCAAAGGCGAGTCTAATCGAAAAATGGTTGAATGAGTCTGGTCTTCCAGCAATATCTTTTTTTAATACACAAGGAAATAAGTATCGTGAATTAAATCTAAAAGATAAACGACCAACGATGACAATTCAGCAATCAAGTCAAATTTTAGCATCAGATGGGATGTTAATGAAACGTCCGGTATTAACTGATGGAACAAAATTAACGACCGGATTCAGTGAAGATGTTTTTACAGAGACATGGTTAAATAAATAAAACTGTTGACATTAAATTTTAATCTAGCTATAATCAACTACAATAAGAAATACAGATAAGACGTTTTGAAAAGATGAGTAAATTTTAGTAATTAGTTAAGAGAATCCTGGTAGCTGAAAAGGGATCAAAATTACGGAATTGAATATGGTCTTGGAACGTTTGGTAGATGAGCAATGTTAATCTACCTTGGGTACGCCCAATACAGCGGAAAGGTATCGGTTATATTAAAACCCGTACCTGATGAGATTGTTATCGTGAGGTAACAATAAAACAAGGTGGTAACACGTGAAGTTTATAACTTCTCGTCCTTCCGTTTATTAAACGGGGGATGGGAGGTTATTTTTTTGCAGAAAAATTAGGAGGTATTAACATGATTGAGTTTAAAAATGTATCAAAAGAGTTTATCACGAAAAGTGGTAAGGTTAGCGCTGTTTCTGATGTGAATCTTTCGGTGGAAGATGGTAGCATCTTAGGTATTGTAGGATATTCAGGTGCTGGTAAAAGTACATTAATTAGAATGCTGAATGGATTAGAGACACCAACTTCGGGTGAAGTTGACGTTAATGGCGCTAAAATCGCATCTTTATCGGGTAGAACATTGAGAAAGCAACGTCAAAAAATTGGCATGATTTTTCAACATTTTAATTTACTCTGGTCACGAACGGTTGTGGAAAACATCATGTTTCCACTTGAACTTGCTGGAATAAGTAAAACTGAGCGGTTGTCCAAAGCTGAAGAATTAACAACATTAGTTGGGTTAAAAGGTAAAGAAAATGCATATCCTTCTGAGTTATCTGGTGGACAAAAGCAACGAGTTGGGATTGCTAGGGCTTTAGCGAATGATCCTGAAATTTTGATTTGTGATGAAGCAACAAGTGCGCTAGATCCACAAACAACAGATGAAATATTAGATTTATTACTTCAAATTAATCATAAATTGAAATTAACAATTGTATTAATCACTCATGAAATGCATGTGGTTCGTAAGATATGTGATCACGTTGCTGTAATGGAATCTGGAAAATTAGTGGAGAGTGGACTTGTCTTAGACGTCTTTAAGCGTCCGAAACAAGACGTCACAAAACGATTCGTTAATCAGGAGGTCACACCAGCTCTACATGATACTGAACTTGCTGTAAATGAATTAATTGAAGCTTATCCACAAGGGTTGATTGTTCAATTAACCTTTCACAGTACGCAGACGCAAATGCCAATTATCTCTGAAATGTTAAGACAAATTCCAGAAGTTGATTTTAATATCGTTGAGGGTTCCATTCATCAAACTCAAGGTGGCCCAATTGGAACATTATATATTCAATTAACTGGTCCAAAAATAAGTTTAGATCAAACCGTTCCATTCTTGCAAAAAATGAAAGTAGAAACGGAGGTATTGCATTATGGGGACTAATACTTGGGCGTCATATTTTAACTTTAATGCTGTTAACTGGGATGAATTCTGGTCAAATACTTGGGAAACAATCAGTATGACATTAATATCTACAATAGCCGTTACAATTTTGGGTATTATCTTAGGTCTTATTTTATTTGAAACAAAACAAAAAACGACCGGTAAAATAAGTATCTGGGTAAAAATAATTAATTGGATTGTTTCAGCCATGGTTAACATTTTTCGTTCAATTCCGTTTATTATTTTAATTGTCTTATTATTGCCTTTTACTAAGGCTTTAGTTGGTTCTATTATTGGACCGATTGCAGCATTGCCAGCTCTAATCCTCTCGGCGGCTCCATTTTATGCACGAATGGTGGAACTTGCTTTTCGTGAGATTGATTATGGTGTGATTGAAGCAGCTGAAGCAATGGGTGCTAACAAGGCACAAATCATTTGGAAAGTACTATTACGAGAAAGTTTACCAGCTCTTATTTCAGGGGCGACAGTTACTGGAATTACAATTATTGGGTACACGGCAATGGCTGGTACGATTGGTGCCGGTGGGCTAGGAAATTGGGCTTTCATTGAAGGTTATGGTGCTAATAATAATACTGTTACACTAGTTGCAACGGTCACAATCATCATTATTGTTGCCATTTTTCAACTTATTGGTGATCATTCAGCTAAATTAATCGATAAACGAAATAATTAAGGGGTAACCTCATGAGAATAAACAAAAAGTTCATTTTTTCATTTCTATTTTTGACTCTTTTATTAGCTGGATGCGGGAAACAATCAAATGGAATGACTACTTTGACAATTGGTGCTAGTAATATGCCCCATGCAGAAATTCTAGATCATGTAAAACCAATGTTGGCAAAAGAAGGTATCGATTTAAAAGTTAAAGTTTTTCAGGATTATGTGATGCCTAATAAAGCGACTGAATCTGGTGATTTAGATGCTAATTATTTTCAACATAAACCATTTTTAGATAATTGGGACAAACAGAATAATGGTGATTTAATAAGTGTTGGAAATGTTCATCTTGAACCAATCGGTGTCTATTCTAAACAAGTTAAAAAGTTAACTGATTTGAAGAAAGGAAGTACGGTTTTAGTATCTAACAGTATTTCAGATTATGGTCGTGTTTTAACTATTTTTAAAGATGCTGGATTAATAACCCTGAAAAAAGGGACAGACGTGGCAACTGCAAATTTTGCTGATATCAAAACAAATAAATTAAATTTAGTTTTTAAGCATACGTATGAGCCAAAATTGATGTCTGATTTATATGAAAATAATGAAGGCTCAGCCATCATTATTAATGCAAATTATGCGGTTGAAGCTGGATTAAATCCAACGAAACAAGCTATTGCATTAGAACGTAGTACATCATCATATGCGAATTTAGTTGCTGTCGCACCAAAAAATAAAGATAATCCTGCGATTAAAAAGTTAGTTAAAGCACTACAATCTAAAAAGACACGCGAATGGATTTTGAATAAGTATAAAGGTGCCGTTATTCCTGCAAAATAAAGAGAATTGAATTAGTCGACATGACTAATTCAATTCTCTTTATTTTGCAATTTTATTAATTAGCCATTTGAAAATAGCTAAATCTGATGGTTCTCTTATATAAGACATTTCGGGATGCCATTGAACACCTAAAATGAGACCGTCATTACTACTGATACCTTCAATTAGGCCATCTGAACTTGTCGCAATGGCCGTTAATGAATCACCTAAACGGTTAATGGCTTGGTGATGGTACGTATTGACACGAAGCGTTGAACCATAAGTATCTGATAAATAATTATTTGCTTTAATCGATACAGAATGTGTGGCGTATTCTGGTAATGTTGGATCTTGTAAATGCTTAACTTGCCAATTTGAATAGTCACTTAAATCTTGATAGAGTGTTCCACCAAAAAAGACGTTAAGTATTTGTAGTCCACGGCAAATACCAAGTATTGGTATTTTTCGAGAAATAGCTTCCTTGATTAAAGCGAGCTCCATTTCGTCACGTGGGGGATTTAATTCTTCTAATTTTGGATGAGGTTCTTGGCCGTATAAGATTGGTGAAACATCTTGACCACCTGCTAATAGTAAACCATCTACCAAATCAAGATAACTAGATGCGTTTGCTAAATCAGTAGGAATGATTAGTGGTAAACCGCCAACTTCAATAATGGCATCAATATAGCCTTGAGGTGTATAAGTAATTTCGTTAATGTGCATGCCTGTAATTGGATTTCGATTAGGATTTCCAACAATACCGATAATAGGTTTCATAAATGAACCTCCTCAAAATTTACTTTTTATTAGTTTAACTTAATTAAATAAAGATTGCGAGTCTCGAGGCTCCATTGAAATGGATAATTTATTAAGATAGAATGGAATATATTAATGAATCGGAGGAATGCTAAAATGTCGACACTTGAGGTTAAAAATTTACATGTAGAAATTGAAGATAAAGAAATTTTAAAAGGTGTTAATTTAAAAATGTCGACTGGAGAAGTACACGCAATCATGGGTCCAAATGGAACAGGTAAATCAACTTTATCTGAGGCCATTATGGGGAATCCTGCGTATAAAGTGACAGAAGGCGAAGTATTGCTGAATGGTGTAAACATTTTAGAACTACCTGTTGATGAGCGAGCTCGAGCAGGATTATTTTTAGCAATGCAATATCCTTCAGAAATTCCTGGTGTAACAAATGCTGAATTTATGCGTGCAGCAATCAACGCACGTCGACCGGAAGATAAACAAATCCCAATTCGAGAATATTTAAAGAAATTAGATAAAACGATGACAACTTTAGATATGACTGAGGAAATGGCTGATCGTTATTTAAATGAAGGTTTTTCAGGTGGCGAAAAGAAACGTAATGAAATTTTACAACTGATGATGATTGAACCAAAATTTGCTATTTTAGATGAAATTGATTCAGGTCTAGACATTGATGCATTGAAAGTTGTTTCGAGAGGCGTAAATGAAATGTTGAAAAATGCGGAATTTGGAACACTTATGATTACGCATTACCAACGTTTGCTGAACTATATTGTGCCTGATGTGGTGCACGTTATGATGGATGGACGGGTTGTTAAAACGGGTGGCGCCGAACTTGCAGAAAAACTGGAAGAAGAAGGCTATGCTGGTTTGCGTGATGAATTAGGGCTAGACATTACTTTAACAGACGAGAACCTTTAGTGGAGGGCCGGAAAATGATTGATTTGAAGCTCTTAGAACAAAGTATAATTGATTTTTCAAATTTAAAACAAGAACCTGAGTGGTTTCAACAATTAAGAAGAGATGCCTTTGTAAAAAAAACATTACTAGCGCTTCCTTCATTTGAAAAAATTAGATACCAAAAATGGCCCATTATACCTGAAACACTGGTTAAAGAATCAGGGGAATTTGTTTCAAAAAAATCGGATGAAAATACGTTTATTCAAGTTGGATCTCGAACGATTAGTTTAAATATATCTGAGGAATTAAAAGAAAATCATGTTATTATTTGCGACTGGTCAACCGCGTTAGTGGAACATGCAGATTTAATTAAGAAATATTTTATGACTAAGGCAGTTAAATGGGATAGTGATTTGTTGACCGCAACGCATTTAGCACAATTAACCGGTGGTTTGTTTATTTATGTACCTAAAAATGTTGTATTAGACAACCCAATTACAACTTATTTAACGCAGGATGCACGGGACAATCAGGACTATGTACAGCATGTTTTAATTGTCGCAGCAGAAAATAGTCAGTTTTCATATCTAGAAAATCGTTCAACAGTCGGTGATCAGATCACAACCGCAAATATTATTGTGGAAGTGATTGCTAAAGCTAACAGTCATGTTAAATTTGCTGGAGTTGATCAATTAGGGGAACATACAACAGCATATATTAACCGTCGGGGTTATTTATTAGGCAATGCAAAAATAGATTGGTCAATTGGATTACTTAATAATGGCAATATAATTGGCGATTTCGATTCTGATTTAATTGGTGCAGGTTCTCACGCAGATGTTAAAGTTGTTGCGATTTCAACAGGAAATCAGATTCAAGGGATTGATACACGGGTGACGAATTATGGTAAACATTCAATTGGTCAAATTCTGCAACACGGTGTAATTTTATCGCGTTCTACATTAATATTTAATGGAATTGGCCATATTATTAAAGGTGCAAAGGGTGCGAATGCTCAACAAGAAAGCCGTGTGCTAATGTTATCCACAAAAGCACGTGGAGACGCTAATCCTATTTTATTAATTGATGAAAATGATGTTCAAGCTGGACATGCAGCTAGTGTTGGACGCGTGAATCAGGAACAATTGTACTATCTGATGAGTCGTGGATTACACAAAGAAGAAGCAGAAAGACTTGTTATTCGTGGATTCTTAGGACCTGTTTTAACGGCAATTCCGGCAGTTGATGTTCGTGAACGATTAATCGAAACAATAGAGGGGAAACTCATTAATGGTCAAAAATTTGAAAAAGTATCGCAATGATTTTCCTATTTTAAAGCAAATTGTGAATGATGAACCGTTAATTTATTTTGACAATGCTGCAACTGTTCAGAAACCACAAGCAGTTATTAATGCCATTTCACATTATTATGAAAATGATAATGCCAATGTACATCGTGGTGTGCATACTTTAGCCGAGCGTACAACACAGCAATTTGAAGATGTACGACAAGCTGTTGCTGATTTTATTCATGCAAAATATTCAGCTGAAATCTTATTTACAAAAGGGACAACCGAAAGTTTAAACTGGGTTGCTCAGGGTTTTGCACAGAATCGATTGAAACCAGGGGATGAGATTTTAATATCTATTATGGAACACCATAGTAACCTTGTTCCTTGGCAACAAGTCGCACAAGCAACTGGTGCTAAATTAGTTTACATCGACATAACAGATGATGGACAATTAGACATTAATGATGCGAAATTAAAAATGACAGCTAAAACTAAAATTGTATCGCTAACTCAAATTTCAAATGTTTTGGGGAGTATAAACCCCATCAAAGAATTAACGGACATGGCACATACAGTCGGTGCGGTTGTTATTTGTGATGGGGCGCAATCAATACCTTATATGCCGATTAATGTTCAGGAGTTAGATGTTGATTTTTTTGCTTTTTCAGGTCATAAAATGGGGGCTGCAACTGGTATTGGCGTTTTATATGGAAAAAGTAATTATTTGAACGAGATGCAGCCACTAGAATTTGGTGGTGAGATGATTGATTTTGTTGAAGAGCAACAATCAACCTTTAAAGATATTCCTTGGAAATTTGAAGCGGGGACACCTAATATTGAAGGGGTCATTTCATTAGGTGCTACTATTCACTATTTAAATGAAGTTGGAATGGTTAATATACAAGCACATGAACAGATGCTCATCACTGATTTATTACCTAAATTAAAAGCCATTTCTGGCATTACTGTCTATGGGCCAACTGAAAGTAAAAAACGATCAGGCGTTATTTCATTTAATTTGGAGGGACTACATCCGCATGACGTTGCGACAGCTCTTGATATGCAAGGAATTGCGGTTCGCGCGGGTCATCATTGTGCACAGCCATTAATGAAGTGCATGGGTGTATCGTCAACTGTTCGTATTAGTTTATATTTTTACAATACTTTAGAAGAAAATCAAAAATTTATTGACGCGTTAATCGCTACAAAGGAGTTCTTTAAAAATGGGACTATCTAAATTAGATAATTTATATCGCCAAGTTATTTTGGAACATGCCACACATCCGCATCATCATGGCTCACTAGTAAAGGGTCAGAAATCAATTGAACTCAGAAATCCAACCTGTGGGGATGTTTTAAAAGTTGAACTTATCATGAGTGACAACAAGGTTCAAGATGTTGCCTTTTCTGGGACGGGTTGTACGATTAGCCAGGCATCTGCAAGTATGATGACTGATGAAATTATTGGTAAAGCAAAAAATGAAATAGAAGAAATGGTGACAACATTTTCAAGAATGGTAACAGGTGAAACGATTGATGAAAATCTTTTAGGTGATGCTGCTATTTTAGAAGGTGTCGCTCAGTTTCCAGCTCGGATTAAGTGTGCCACATTAGCTTGGAAGGCAGTTTATCAAGCTATTAATTTAGAAAATTAGAGAGGAGGTAAGATATGAAAGAACTAGATGTTGGTGGTGAGTATGAATATGGCTTTAAAGATGATATTGAGCCTGTTTATTCAACTGGGCGTGGCTTAACCGAAGCGATTGTTCGAGAAATTTCGGCAGCAAAAAATGAACCAGAGTGGATGTTGGATTATCGACTTCGTGCCTTTGCCTTATATGAAAAGATGCCAATGCCAAGTTTTGGTCCTGATTTGTCTAAGTTAGATTTAGCTAATATGCGCTATTTTCAACGTGCTAGTGATAATGTTGCTAGAGACTGGGAAGATGTCCCAGATAAGATTAAAGAAACCTTTGACCGACTTGGTGTTCCAGAAGCTGAACGTAAATACTTAGCTGGCTCTTCTGCACAATATGAATCAGAAGTTGTTTACCATCATATGCGTGAAGATTTTGAAAAATTAGGAATTATTTTTATGAGTACAGATGCTGCCGTCCAAGAATATCCTGAATTGGTTAAACAGTATTTTGGCAAATTGGTTCCTGCCTCTAATAATAAATTTTCAGCTTTAAATTCGGCTGTTTGGTCTGGTGGTACTTTTATCTATGTACCTAAAGGTGTGAAGACCGAGGTGCCTATTCAAAGTTATTTCAGAATTAATGCGGAGAATACAGGACAATTTGAACGAACATTAATCATTGTTGATGAAGGCGCAAGTGTTAATTACGTTGAAGGTTGTACAGCACCTAATTATTCGGCAGACAGTTTGCATGCGGCAGTCGTTGAAGTGAACGTCATGAAAGATGCCTATTGTCGGTATACAACGATTCAAAATTGGTCAGATAATGTGTATAGCTTAGAGACAAAACGTGCTAGAGCCTTAGAAAATGCGACGATGGAGTGGGTTGATGGTAACCTTGGATCAAAAGTTACAATGAAATATCCAAGTATTTATTTAGATGGTCAAGGCGCACATGGCACAATGTTGTCGATTGCGTTTGCTGGTGGGAATATCGTTCAAGATACTGGGGCAAAAATGATTCACAATGCTAAAAATACGACTTCTTCGATTGTTTCTAAATCGTTATGTAAAGATGGTGGACGAGTTGATTATCGAGGTTATTTAAAATTTGGTAGACATAGTGATGGTTCGTTTGCACATGTCGAATGCGATACAATCATCATGGATGATAAATCAGCGAGTGATACGATTCCATTTAATGAAATTTTAAATGGCAATGTTTCTATGGAACATGAAGCTAAAGTTTCTAAAATTTCTGAAGAACAATTATATTACTTAATGAGTCGCGGAATTTCTGAAGCAAAAGCAACAGAGATGATTGTAATGGGATTTGTTGAACCGTTCACCAAAGAATTACCGATGGAATACGCTGTTGAATTGAATCGTCTGATTGAGTATCAGATGGAAGGCAGTGTGGGGTAAAATAGTTTAGAATGATGTTACTTTTCCTAAAAAGTAAATAAGGGGATAATAATTAAATGATATATGCACTGGAAATAAAAGGCTTAAAAAAAGAATATGCAACGGGTGTTAAAGCGTTACGTGGTATTGATCTGGCTGTAGAAGAAGGGGATTTTTATGCACTTTTAGGGCCTAATGGTGCGGGAAAATCAACGACAATTGGTATTATTACATCTCTTGTGAATAAAACAGCGGGAACAGTGAAGGTTTTTGATTACGATATTGATACCAATTTGGTACAAGCCAAACAACAAATTGGACTTGTCCCACAGGAATTTAACTTTAATCCTTTTGAAACGGTTCAACAAATTGTTGTTAATCAGGCTGGTTACTATGGTGTTCCTCATAAAGAAGCAATGGAGCGCAGTGAAAAATATTTAAAACAGTCAGATTTATGGGAAAAACGTAATGTACGTGCACGAATGCTTTCTGGTGGGATGAAACGAAGATTGATGATTGCCAGGGCATTAATGCATGAACCTCGGTTGCTCATTTTAGACGAACCAACTGCGGGTGTAGATATTGAGTTGAGACGTGAAATGTGGTCTTTTTTAAAGGAATTGAATGAGAATGGCACAACGATTATCTTGACGACTCATTATTTAGAAGAAGCAGAAACACTTTGTCGTCATATCGGTATTATTCAATCAGGTGAGTTGATTGAAAATACGAGCATGAAAACTTTATTATCAAAATTACAATTTGAAACGTTTATTTTCGATTTAGATGTGTATGATAAAAAGCCAGAAATTATAGGGTATAAAAATTCCTTTGAAGACGCGCAAACAATTTCTATCGAAGTTGAACGAAATCAAGGTGTTAATGGGATCTTTAAACAATTTGATGAACAAGGGATAAAAGTTCTTTCTATGCGAAATAAATCGAATCGATTAGAAGAGTTATTCTTGAAAATTACGGAAGAAAAGCACCAAGTGGGGGAGAAACATGTTTAATCAATATTTTACTGCATTAAAAAGTCTCGCAATAAAAGAAACTAATCGTTATTTGAGAATTTGGGTACAGACATTAGTACCACCAGTGATTACAACATCATTGTATTTTATTATATTTGGTAAAATGATTGGTGGCCGAATTGGTGCAATGGGTGGATTTTCATATATGGAATTCATTGTACCAGGGTTAATTATGATGTCGGTGATCACTAGTTCGTATGCTAATGTATCTTCGTCATTTTTTTCTCAGAAATTTCAGAAAAATATTGAAGAATTACTAGTTGCACCAGTACCAACGCATATTATTATATGGGGATTTGTTATTGGAGGACTTGGAAGAAGTGTTTTAGTTGGGGCACTTGTCACTATTATTTCATTATTTTTTGTACCTCTTCATGTTTTTTCGTGGGTCATTATTATTATCACACTTTTGATGACAGCCATTTTATTTTCATTAGCAGGATTAATTAATGGTATTTTTGCACAGTCATTTGATGATGTGTCAATTGTACCTACGTTTGTTTTACAGCCATTAACTTATCTTGGTGGTGTTTTCTATTCTATTTCAATGTTACCACCAGTTTGGCAGGCCATCTCTAAGATTAATCCAATTGTTTATATGATTTCAGGATTTAGATATGGTTTTTTAGGTAAGACTGATGTATCACTTGCTTTATCAATGATAATTCTTATTCTGTTTATTGGTGTTCTTTACTGGATTTGTTGGTATCTTATTAATAAAGGTAGAGGTTTGAGAAGTTAGGATAGCCAATGTAATAATCCTTCTTTCTTATTAATCATTCTGTGACGGTTGATCAATAATGAATCTGGATAGCACCAAAAACAAAAGTCTTATGGCTTTTGTTTTTTTGTTAGGGTACGAAAAATGGTACCAAAGATAGATATCGTAGACTCTTTAAAAGATAGATATAAGGTATATTTTGAAAAAATGTCTGTTTTTCAAGTAAATTATTATTAAAACACTAGAATAACGTTTATACTAGCTACATATAAAACTAAAAAGGAGATAAATAATGACTATAAATAAACAATTAATTAAAGATGATTTATACGAAGCAGTAAATGGTGAATGGTTAAAAACTGCCAAAATTCCTGATGATAAACCTGCGACGGGTGGTTTTAATGATTTAGCTGATGAAATTGATAAAACTTTGATGGCTGATTTTGAAAAAATGTCAGCTGATTCTAGTGTTAAAGCACCATTAATGCAAGAATTTTTAAACTATTATGCCTTAGCAGCTGATTTTGATCGACGTGAATCAGAAGGAACCTTACCATTGAAAAAAGTTTTAGCACCTTTAGAAAATTTAACAAGTTTAGCTGATTTCGATACTAAATGGGCAGATTTTGTTCGTGCGGGTTATCCAACACCACTTGGGTTTGATGTTGATGCTGATATGAAAAATGCTAAAATTAATGCTTTATTTGTGGCAGCTCCGAGTTTGGTTTTACCAGATAAAACGTATTATGAACGAGATAATTCACAAGCTGAAGGTTTACTTAAAGCATTTAGGGCGATGATGACTAAGTTATTAGTTGCTTTAGATTATAGTGAAGAAAATGCAAATCATGTTATTACAGAGGCACTAACTTTTGATCGTAACTTAGTGCCAAATGTCAAGAGTGCTGAAGAATCAGCTGATTATAGTAAAGCGTACAACCCACAAAGTTTCACAGAATTTAGTTCACAAAGTAGTAATTTAGATTTAAAATCAATTGTTAAAAATCTTTTAAATGGGAATGAACCAGAAAAAATAATTGTGACTGAACCTAAATTTTTATCATCTATTGATGAACTCGTGAATACAACTCATTTTACAGAATTTAAAAGTTGGTTAATTGTTAAAACAGTAGGGAGTCTTAGTTCATATTTATCAGATGACTTACGTGTTATTGCTGGTGAATACGGGCGTGCATTATCTGGAAGCAAGGCACCGAAAAAACAACAAAAGTTTGCTTATTATCTAGCCATGGGAACCTATAGTGGGGTTGTGGGCGAATATTATGGATATAAATACTTTGGTGAAGATGCTAAAGCAGACGTTCAACAGATGGTTGAAAAGATGATTAATGTTTATCAAAATAGATTGGCTACTAATAATTGGTTAACAAGTACTACACGTGATAAGGCAATTTTAAAATTAAGTAAATTAGGTATTCAAGTTGGGTATCCAGATAAAATTAACCCGCTTTATCAAAAAATGCACGTTAATATGGAAAAAACATTGCTAGAGAATGCAATGGCCTTTGATAAATTAGCCACTGAAGATATGTTTAGTAAGTGGGATAAACCTGTCGATCGTGATCTTTGGGAGATGAGTGCAGCAACAGTTAATGCTTATTATCATCCCTTTAAAAATATCATTGTCTTTCCAGCGGCTATTTTACAAGCACCATTTTATAGTTTAGAGCAGAGTAGTAGTGCTAACTATGGTGGTATTGGAGCAGTTATTGCGCACGAGATTTCACATGCTTTTGATAATAATGGTGCGCTATTTGATGAGTATGGTAATTTGAATAATTGGTGGAGTGAAGCCGATTTGACCCATTTTAAAGAATTATCACAACAAATGATTACTGAATTTGACGGAACTGAATTCGCAGGCCAAAAAGTTAATGGGACTTTAACAGTTTCTGAAAATATTGCTGATGCTGGTGGGCTTAGTTGTGCACTTGAAGCGGCTAAATCTGAAGACGATACTGATTTTGAAGCATTTTTCATTAATTGGGCACAAGTATGGCGAATGAAGGCTTCAACACAGTATATGCAATTGTTATTATCAATTGATGTTCATGCCCCTGCTAAGTTGCGTGCTAATATTCAAGTTCAAAATTTAGCAGAATTTTATGATGCCTTTGATATTGTTGCAAGTGATGCAATGTATAAAGCAGTCGATGAACGCGTTAATATTTGGTAAATGATTAATTAAGACAAATTAAAAGGACATTATCAAAATGATAATGTCCTTTTTGCTGCGATTGTTTATCCGTAATACTTAAAGGTAGCATATTATAATACTTCGTTCTCTGTAATTTTTTCTTCCAAAACGTTGAAATTATATTCAGAAAGTTCATTTAAGCCATTTTTACTCTCATCAAAGAAAGCAGTTAAACTTTCAGATAACATTAGATTGATAACACGACCAGCTTCAAATTGAACTAAGATAACTGGAATATGAGCTTCTACTGCCATACCAACTTCAAACATAGTACCAGAGTCAGGTTCGTTATCTTCGTCTTCTTTGTAGTCTAAGATAGCAACAACAACGTCTGCGCGATGAACTTGGCGTGTGTCAGCTAAATAAACTGCACGTTGCCATTGTTGACTGAATTGTTCATATTGTTTACTTTGATTATCTTGGGGCAAGTAAATATTGTCACTATCAATTGTTTTGTTCTCTTTTAATGCTGCAACAACTTGAGAAACACGTTCACGTTGTTTGTCGCTAAAAAATGGACCTGCTAAATAAACTTTATTCATTAATATCGTCTCCTGGAATATATATTTGCTTTTTTAAGTATAGCATGACATTTTAAAAATGGGCACAAAAAAAGAAGACAATGAAGTCTTCTTTTTCAATTTCTAAACACCGTAAACGAATTGACCTGAATTAAAGTGGTCAGCTGAAATAACGTAAACGTTACCACTATTACGTAAAGTAAAGTTAGCTAAATCATTTAATAAGTTATTGGTTGTTTTTCCAGGTTCAGTATCGATAATTTGACCATCACTAATTAAACCAGGGAATACAGCGTCTTCGTTAATTAATAAAGTATTAACACGATGTTGCGTTAATAGAGCAAACAAATCGATTGGGTTTGTTTTGCTTGGATTAACTTCATCAAGTGAACGAGCACGATCCAATAAATGATCAATTGTTTGATTGATTAAAATTTGATTTTGATCTAACAAATCTTTTTCAATTTCTGTAGTTGTTAGGGCACTAGGTGATTTTTTAATTGTAATTTCTGAATTAACTGATTTTAATTTTGTTAATTCATGGAATAAGCTTTGATTTTTAGGTAGTCCAATAAGGAAAAGACGTTTATAAATTAATTCGGGATGGGTAACTAGGAATTTTTCAATTGCCAAGTAGTAATTTCTATTATCAATCGCTTTTTCTTCATCCTTAGTATTTAACCCATGGAGGGCGCCAGTAGGGCCATGAGTGGTCGTGGTATCTGTACTTTCAGGACCAAGAGTTGATACCATGTCGATAGGAGCATCCTCTGGGAGTTCTTGTTTCAATAAGACACCTTCTTTGAATTGATGTAATTCAAATGAATCACGGTGTAAGCTTAGGATTGTTCCTGATAATTTTGTTGCTTGTTGAGCTAATAAAGGTAAAGTGTATGCTTCAGGACCAACAATAACTTTATCTACTTCAATAGCGTGATTTAAATTAAATTTAAAGTAATCGTTAGGTGTTAAGTAAAGTGCGATACTAGGGAATTGACCGATTTTATCTGCAATTTCATTAATAAAATTAACCAATTGTGTTTCAATTAGTTCCCAAGTTTTCTTAGGTACATCCGAATGAGCTTCTTTGGCAGTTTTTAAACTAGTTTTTAGTTTTAACTGATTCTTCGCAGCAAAATTAATACCTGGATATGTTTTGATAAAGATTGATACAATGGGTTCTTCTTTGATTGTGAGTAATTTTTTCAAATTGTTATGCATTGACATAATGGTTCCCCCTTTATATGATTACCTTTAGTATAACATCATGAAAACGGTTATCCAACTTATATGGTTACGTTTTCATAAAAGGAGTAAATATGATTTATTTAGAAAAAGATAACAAAAATATTAAAAAAATGGAAGCTTACATGAAAAATAATTTTTCTTACTTAGGGATTAAGACACCAAGTCGACGTGAACTAACAAAGGACTTGATGAAAGAATCTAAGAGTTGGCCTCTAGAAGAGTTAATCTCACAAATTTTAGCTTATTATGGTCGTGAAGAAAGAGAGTATCAATATGTTGCAATCGACTTAGCACAAAAAAATCTTAAACGATTGACGGTTGATGAAGTCCAAGTATTGGTTGAGTTAATTAAGGTTAAACCATGGTGGGATTCAGTAGATGCTTTACGTAAGGTTATTAGTGACTTTTTAAAATTAAGTCCGATAAATTTTAACGATATTAGTAAGCAATTTGAAAACCATGATAATTTCTGGATGCGTCGTGTGGGTATAAATCTTCAGTTAGGCTATCGTGAAGAAACTAATCTAGCTTACTTATCAAAGATGATTTTGAATGATAGAACAACAGATGAATTTTTCATCCAAAAAGCGATTGGTTGGTCATTACGTGAGTATGCTAAGACTGATGAAAATTGGGTTATAACTTTTATTGAGAGCCATGATCTATCAAAGCTAGCTGTGCGAGAAGGACTTAAACATGTGAAGACAAAATAAAAAAGACTGATTTTATTCAGTCTTTTTTGCTTATTTTAAGGTTAAGAATTTATCTCCGGCAAGGTCTCTGTAGAAATTTGCTTTAATTGCTTGTTGATAAGGCATGTACCAAATATAACCAATTCCAAGTGTCACGATTGATAATAGGTACCAACCAACCAGACTTAACTCTATTACGAATAAATCAAATTTGTGTCCGTTCATTAATTCACGGCTTAACGTTATTTTTTTATTAATACTGATGTCAGGATGATTTGGGTTATCTGTTAAGTCTTTGTTAATCATAAAGACTTGTGAATAAGAATAGTATTTAATAATTCCTGGGACAATAAGCAAGAGAGTCCAAAGTGTACTATAAATGGTTTTGAGAATGGCGATACCAATAGATGGGAAAAATAATTCATTTGAGAAAACTTGGAAACTTTGTGTAAATGCATGTTCTGGTGTTTTTTGTGAACTGACCCAAGTTAAGAATGTATATGAAACACCTACAAGTAGAATTTGAAAAATAAGATAAAGAACAACGACAGTTGCTGAAATTATAGGACTGATAGCTGATGATTGGTTATTATTTTCAGTAGAATATAAATTCATAATGTCTGCGTACTCAGTAGAATATAAGCGAGAATAAACAATAAAAATAAGGATTGCTAGTAAGCTAACTAGGATAGCTGACTTCCAGTGTCCTTTAAGTAATGCCTTTGATTCAGATTTCAGTTGTTGTCTCGTTTTTAGTGGTTTTTCCATGATGTGTGTCTCCTTAATTGTATATGTTTTAATAATATTTTAAGCATACATTAAACCAAATATTAAGTCTATACTGACAGATTGAGAATGTGAGTATTTCAATATTTTTAGACGGTATAAAAGTGAAACAAACCAAACTTTTTGTTAGATTGTAGTAAGATGAATAGCGTAATCTATATTAATGGAAGAAGAGTGAGCTAATGGTAAATAAAATGAAGGCCATCGCAGCATTTGGAAAATTTCCGACAGAAGATAAAAATGCATTACGAGATGTCAAAATCGATAAACCGACACCTGAAAATCATGATATTCTTGTGAAGGTAACGGGTATTTCAGTGAATCCAATAGATTATAAATCAAGAATGTTAATTGATTCTGAAGAAAAATTACTTATTTTAGGTTTCGATGCAATCGGGGTCGTCTCTGAAATAGGATCAGAAGTAACACAATTTAATAGTGGTGATAAGGTTTTTTATTTAGGTGTCAATAATCGTTCAGGAAGTAATGCTGAGTATCAGCTAGTTGATGAACGACTAGTTGGAAATGCACCCAAGAAAATAACAGACAGTGAAGCAGCCGCTATGCCACTAACAGGTGTAACAGCATGGGAAGCATTATTTGAAAAATTAAATTTCATTCCAGAGAAAAATGCCAATAGTGGAAAATCAGTTTTAATTATTAATGGAGCTGGTGGTGTAGGCTCTATTGCTATTCAACTTGCTAAATGGGCTGGTTTGACTGTTATCACGACCGCTTCAAGATTAGAAACGAGCGATTGGGTTAAAAAGATGGGCGCTGATATTGTCATTAATCACCGAAAAGATTTGAAGAAACAATTAGTTAAATTAAATATTAATGAAGTTGATGGTATTCTAATATTGCACTCAACAGAAACTTATTTTGATTTAGCAGCAGATATCATCAGACCTCAGGGTATTATTACTTCAATTGTGGGCACATCTGATAATTTACCAATTGGTAAATTAAAAAATAAAAGTAATGAGTTTAAATGGCTAACAGTTTTTACTAAAGGTGTATATTACACGGCAGATATGAGCTCTCAAGGTAAAACATTAAATCGCTTAGCCACGTTATTAGATGAAGGCAAACTAAAATCAACGATGACTAAATCATTGGTGGGGATTAACGCCGATAATTTACGAACGGCTTCTGAAGTTGTTGAAAATGGTAAGATGATTGGAAAGTTTGTAATAACTGGTGAATTTAACGCGGAGGTATAAGCTATTGAGTAAAAAAGAAATTAGAAAAATGATTATTAACAAGATGGTTGATTTGGCAAAAAATAAGGTCCTTGAAAAAAGGAATCAGGAGAAGGCAATTATTGATAAAGTTTTACAATCTGAAGAATGGGAATCGGCTGATTCAATCGGATTAACAATTAGTCAATCGATTGAGTTTAGTACTAACGAATTACTATTGGCGGCACTGTCTCAAGGTAAGAGGGTGTATATACCAAAAACGATGCCTGAAAAGCAACTTGCATTTTTACCTTACTTATCTATTGAACAGGTGCTTATAAAAAGTGATTATGGACTATTAGAACCTGAATATAATGTTGCACTTGAAAAGAATAATTTAGATTTAGTGATTGTACCAGGAGTTGGGTTTAATTTAGAGAATAATCAAAGGATTGGCTTTGGCGGTGGTTATTATGATCGGTATATTGCAAAATATCAACCAAAAACAATTTCACTTTGTTTGGACGTTCAAAATGTAATTTCTGAGAAATGGACAAGTAATCAGTTTGATATTAAAATTGATAAAATTATTACAGTATAAGTTCTATTTGAATAAATCCTTAACAAAATACAGTTTAATAATATTATTTACATTAATATACGAATATAGTAAAATTGTAATTGCTCATTAATGAGATAAACACGAACAAATGTATTTATGAAAAGGAGATTTAAAATGATTAATCGCATTAAATCATATTTTGAAATTGATCAGTTACATACAACGGTTAAACGCGAAATGTTAGCTGGTTTTACAACGTTTATATCAATGGCTTACATATTATTTGTTAATCCTACGATTTTAAGTGCTTCGGGGATGGACAAAGGGGCAGTATTTACTGCAACTGCATTATCAAGTGCTTTAGGCTGTATTTTAATGGGTATTTTAGCTAAATACCCAATAGCAACAGCTCCCGCATTGGGTATTAATGCCTTTTTCTCATATTCAGTTGTTATAGGTATGGGAATTCCATGGCAAACAGCTTTAGCAGGTGTATTTGTAGCATCACTAATTTTTATTTTAATTACTATTTTTAAACTACGCGAAATGATTATTAATGCTATTCCAAGTAACTTAAAATACGCTATCTCAAGTGGTATTGGTTTATTTATTGCTTTTATCGGTTTACAAGATGGTGGCTTAATTATCGCAAACAAATCCACAGTTGTGGGCCTAGGTCCATTGACCGTTGGTACAACATGGTTAACAATCTTTGGCTTAATTGTTACTGCAATTTTAATGGTTAGACGTGTTCCAGGTGGTATTTTTATTGGGATGTTTGCAACAGTTATTCTAGGATTCATCACAGGATTAATTAAAATGCCAACACAAGTTGTTGCCGGTGCCCCAAGTTTGGCCCCAACATTTATGCAAGGCGTTAAACATATTAGTGATATTAACACGGTTCAGTTATGGGTAGTCGTTTTAACCTTCTTGTTAGTTACTTTCTTTGATACTGCTGGAACACTTGTTGGGTTAGCTCAACAAGCCGGATTCATGAAAGACAATAAAATGCCTCGTGTCGGTAAAGCTTTAGTTGCTGATTCAACAGCAATGCTTGCTGGCTCTGTTTTAGGAACATCTCCAGTTGGTGCATATGTTGAGTCTTCAGCAGGTATCGCCGTTGGTGGACGCTCAGGTTTAACGGCTGTTACAACTGGATTATTATTTATTGTCGGGATATTTTTCTCGCCATTATTATCAGTTGTAACAACACAGGTCACTGCTCCAGCATTAATTATTGTTGGTGTATTGATGGCACAATCTTTAACAAAAATCGAATGGACAAAAATGGAAATTGCAATTCCAGCATTTTTAATTGTAATTGGTATGCCATTAACTTATAGTATCTCTGACGGGATTGCTTTGGGAATGATTTTTTATCCAATTACAATGATTGCTGCTGGTCGTCGAAAAGATGTTCATCCAATCATGTACGGACTGTTCTTTGTGTTCTTACTTTTCATGTGGATTTTAAATGTTTAAATAAAATAGCAAACGTAAATGACAGATCTACTATAAACATGGTATTATTTAGACTAAGAGTTTAAAGCGAACAAAAATAATACAATAGGAATGGAGAATATGATGACAAGCGAAAAGATACACATTGGATTACTTTTTGGTGGTAATTCATCAGAACATGACGTTTCAAAACGTTCAGCACATAATATCTACGATGCAATGGATAAAAATAAGTACGAAGTTAGTTTATTCATGTTTACAAAGGAAGGTGTACTACTTGGAGATGCTGCTTCACGTCGCATTTTTGATGGCGAACCAGAAGCAAAAGTTGTTGAAGATGTCTTACCAACAATTGATTTTACAAATCCGTTAGCTAATATCATGAGTTTAACTGAAGTTAAAGATATTGATCTTTTTTATCCAGTTATTCATGGTAATATGGGTGAAGATGGTACAATTCAAGGATTATTTAAACTTTTAGATAAACCATATATTGGTAGTGATGTTCGTTCATCAGCAATTTCATTTGATAAAGATTTAACTAAGAAAATGTTAACGTTAAATAATATCAGAAATACTAAATATTTGGTTGTTAAGGCCAACAATCGTGCTGAAATGACTTACGCACACATTAGTAAGGAACTTGGAGAAGTTGTTTTCATTAAACCAGCTAACCAAGGATCATCAGTTGGTATTCATAAGGCACATAACGAAAAAGAATTCCTTGAAGGTATAGAAGATGCATTTTTATATGACACAAAGCTTTTAGTTGAAGAATCAATCGAAAATCCTGATGAAATTGAATGTTCAATTCTTGGAAATACTGATTTAAAAGCTTCAAAATTAGGTGCAGTTATCGTACCTAAATCTGATGTATTTTACGATTACAATAATAAATTCGTTGATGCTTCAGGTGTGGAATTTGAAATGCCTGTTGAATTACCAGATGAATTAACAAAAGAAATCCAAGACATGTCATTACGTGCTTTTGAAGCATTGGGTTGTCGTGGTTTAGCACGAATTGATTTCTTAGTTAAAGATGGTATTCCATATCTTGGTGAACTAAATACGTTACCTGGATTCACAAACATTTCGCTTTATCCACAATTGTGGGAAGTTTCAGGAATTGGTTATTCAGAATTAATTGATAAATTAATCCAATTAGCATTCGACGAACATGCCGCTGTTAAAGAATTACATTATGACTTTACTGAATTACCTGAAATCTAAATTTTAAGAAGATTATTAGTCTGGAGACAGCACTAGTAATCTTTTTTATTTGAGTGAAGGAGAGAATAGAATATGGAAAGATGCCCATGGGCCCAATCGGGTAATCAGTTAATGCAAGATTATCATGATGAAGAATGGGGAAAGCCGCTTTATGGCGATCAACAACTATTCAGATTATTGAGTTTAGAATTAATGCAAGCAGGGTTGAGCTGGAAGACCGTTTTAAATAAACGTAATCATTTTAATCACGCTTTTGAAAATTTTTCAATTTACAAAGTTAGTCAATTTGATGAAGATAAAATTGCGGAACTAATGGAAAATGCAGATATTATTCGAAATAAGCAAAAAATTATCGCTATTATCGCGAATGCACAGGCGATCATAAGAATGAACCAAGATGGGCAATCATTTGATTCATTTTTATGGGAATTTGTAGCAAATAAACCAATTAATAATCTCTGGCGACATGCAGAGGATGTTCCAGCTGAAACCGACATTTCAAAAAAGTTATCTAAAGAATTGAAGAAATTAGGGTTTAAGTTTGTTGGTCCTAAAATTATTTATTCATTGATGCAAAGTATGGGTATGGTAGATGACCATATTACTTTATGTAAATTCAAGACAAAATAAAAAGAAATTAACCAATTATGGCTAATTTCTTTTTTTATTTTTTAAGATTATTTTTAAGAGCAGGTGTGTTATTTAAATCTGTTCGAACAACTAAGACATCAGAAACAGCAACTCGAGTTACGTATTCTGTAACTGAACCAATTAATAATCGTTCGACTGCATTCAATCCAGTAGCGCCGATCACAATTAAATCAATATCTAAATTAATAGGAACATTTTTAGCAATAACTACTTTTGGAGAACCATACTCAATTGAGTAGTCAACATTCTTAAGACCAGCTGCTTTTGCTTGTGCAATATACTTATTCAATGTCTCTTTTGCTGTATCACTAACTTGTTCAACCATTGACGTATCAAAACTTGAGATATTTTGGAATGCTCTAGTGTCAATAACATGCAAAAGATGAAGTGTAGAATCTTCGCCATTTCTTAAAGCTACTTGTACTGCTTTTTCGAATGCTAATTTTGCTTCATCAGAACCATCTACAGGAACTAAAATATTTTTATATTGTTGTAACATGGTCGGCCACCTCTTTCTTTTATATACCTCTATTTTACGACAAAACGAATGAAAATAGAAGTAAAAACGGTTACAAAGTTAGATTAATGCATAAAAAAAGATAAAATAATTGTTAAAGCACCAACCGTAAGGCAGGCTAGAGTAACTAGTATCCCACAAAATATGGGTATAAAAATGATTACTGAAATTAAGCCAACTAAGCTTTCAATACAGATAATTAACCCAAAGACAAGTAGTATTGAGCTTAGCACCTGGTTTGACTCAGGTTTAAATATCATAAAATTTTTGTTGCGATGTGAGAATAAGTAATAGCCGATAGTCAAGAGTAAGAGTGAAAGAACGGCTAAAAGTATCCGAATTAACATTTAAAGACTCCTTTATTCTTAATAAAAAAAGTCTGAGCAAACATAGTTTGCCCAGACCATCAAAGCAAAAGCTTTGGAATATCCGCGTAGTGCCGTTAATCATCTTCGTGAGTTGAGCCCGCAGTGAAGCAGGTGGCATCGACTGTACTAGCCTCTAACTACCAAGTGAAAAGGCTTGAAATTAGCTAGCCTATCAAGTTGACGCCTAGGTATAATTATTTGTTCGGTCAACATTCTAATAAGATAACGCGTACACTTCAGAACTTCATCTTTAATATAGCACAGACTTTTAAAAGGTGCAACAATTATGATGTAAGCGGCAACAAATCATCTTTTTGATGGATGTAATTTACTATATTGTTCTTTAAGTCCTTGTTCATAACGCCCGTTTGCTTTAGGCTCATAATAATTAGCATCTTTCAATTTATCTGGAAGATATTGTTGGGCAACCCAATCATTTGGATAGTTATGTGGAAATTTATAACCAATACCATGACCTAAATCTGCAGCACCTTTGTAATGTGAATCTTTTAAATGAGCAGGAATATCTCCAAAACCACCTTTTTCAATATCAGCAATTGCATTATTTATGGCAACATTTGCCGAGTCTGATTTGGGTGAGAGGCAGAGATCAATTACTGCGTTAGACAGAGGTATTTTAGCCTCTGGAAAGCCAATTTTTTCTGCCGCCTGTACAGCAGTTAAGGTTCTAGCACATGCTGCAGGGCTACTTAATCCGACATCTTCGTATGCCATTGTGATTAAACGCCTTGCAATTGTAGGTAAATCACCAGCAAGAATTAAACGTCCTAAGTAATGTAAAGCCGCGTTAACATCGGAACCTCTTACTGATTTTTGAAAAGCAGAAATAACATCATAGTGAGCATCGCCATCTTTATCATGGGTTAATGCTTTTCTTTGTAGACACTCTTCTATGACTGATAGTGATAAGGTAATGACACCTGAACTATCAGGTGGGGTTGACTTAGCAGCTAGTTCAAGTGCATTCAAAGAACTACGTAAATCTCCGTTGGTTGCTCGCGCTAAGTGTAACCGTGCATTAGCTTCTAAATTAATATTAAGATTTCCGAGACCAATATTTTTATCTACTAGTGCACGATCAAGTGCAGTTTCAATATCATTTTCGTCTAAAGGTTTAACTTCAAAGATTTGTGTTCGACTTCTAATAGCTGGATTGATGGTAATGTAAGGATTTTCTGTTGTTGCACCGATTAAAATAATTTGGCCACTTTCTAAGTGGGGTAATAAGAAGTCTTGTTTAGGTTTCGTTAATCGATGGATTTCATCTAAAAGTAAAATAACAGTACCGCTCATTTTTGCTTCTTCAGCTACGATTTCAAGGTCTTTCTTAGAATCAGTTGCAGCATTTAATTTACGAAATGCATACTGAGTTGATCCGGCAATAGCACTGGCGATACTCGTTTTACCAGTGCCAGGTGGTCCGTATAAAATCATAGATGAAAGCAGTTTTGCTTCGACCATTCGTTTGATAATTTTACCTGGACCAACAAGGTGTTGTTGGCCAACGACTTCTTCAATTTTAGTTGGTCGCATTCTGAATGCAAGTGGTTGTAACATATGTGGCTCCTTTCACGTTGATTACTAAAGAATAGTATAGCATATTGCATAAATTTAATTGGCACAATGGATTGCAAATATGAAGGATTAATTCAAATATTTGGTACAATGTAATAGACAAATGAGGAGGCACAATGATATGAAACTAGATGCAATCGGATTACAAATTCAGGAAGAAAAGCTCGCACCTCTACTTAGAAAATCGTTGATAGGATTAGAGCGAGAAACTCAAAGAGTGAAGAATACGGGAGTGCTGAGTTCAACTGATCATCCTGAATCATTAGGAGATAGATTTAAACATCCTTATATAAAAACAGATTTTGGCGAATCACAAATGGAATTTATCACGCCACCAATTGAGGGGGCTGATAATGTTATTAACTATCTAGATGCCATTCAACAAGTCGCAACACAAGAATTGGATAGTGATGAACAGTTATGGCCATTGAGTTCAATTCCTAAATTACCAGTGGATGAATCTAAAGTAAGAATAGCGCATCCAGATGAATTAGGATTTATATACCGAAATAAATTAGCAGAAAAGTATGGAAAAAAACGTCAACTTTTTACGTCTGTACATCTTAATTTTAGCTTTCCAGAAAAAGTAATTCAGATTTTATTTGATTCTGAGTTTCATAGTTATTTTAATTCTTATATAGAATTTCATAATTACGTCTATTTAAAAATTGGACGCAAATTTATGGAAAAGAGTTGGCTTACAACTTACTTGTTTGGAGCAACACCAATTGTTGAAAGTACTAATTATAATGCTTGTCATCCGGTTAGAAGTGTTAGAAACAGTGAATTTGGCTATACCAATATTGATAGTTCAGTTCAAGCTTCTTATCGATCAATTAACTCATACGTTACGTCACTTAATAAGATGGTCCAGAATGGTAAATTGTTATCATTTTCTGAATATTATGGAGATGTACAATTTAAATCAGCTACTAAAAAGGAAGATACATTAATTTCATCTGGTGTTAATTATATTGAACTCCGTGGATTTGATGTTGATCCATTTTCTCGTGTTGGTATTCAAGGTGACACAATTAAGTTTATTCAATTATTAGCGGCTTACTTTCTAATGACGCCAGATATGGCAGAAAATGAAGTTGATGATATTATATTTAAAGCGAAACAATTAAAAAATGAGGTGGCAATAGAAGACCCTAAAACAACCTCGATTGTTAAAAATGCTGCAATAAAACTGCTGAACGAATTAATTTTATTTAATGATAATTTTTATCTAGATAAAAATTTAGAGGATACATTAGTTCAATTTAAATTACAATTTGAACGACCTGAATTGAGTCTGAGTGCAAGGATAGTTGATGAAGATATTAATAAATCGTTGGCTGATTTTGCAATGGAACAAGCAAAATCTAATAAGATAAAGTATCAGTCACAGTTAAGTTCATTGATTGGCTTTAACTGTTACTCGAAAAATACGCAGCTTATTTTAGCAGCGTTGATAAAAAGAGGGTCTTATTTTGATCTTGTTGACAGTGATTTGGACGTCATACGGGTGAACGGACATCTTCTGCAAAATGGGGTAATTTCTGATTTAGATACCAGTGTTTTAAACAAAATTGCATATGACAAGCAAACAACTAAAAAAATATTGGGCAACCTTGATATTAAAGTTCCTAGTAGTATTAATGTACACACTTTAGATGAAGCTATGAACTATTATGCAGATGTAGTCAACAAAGCATTAGTTATTAAGCCAAGATTCATAAAGAGCAGTCAAGCAACACATGTATTTCGAGTGGCTCCGACGTTAAGCGAGTATAAAGAAGCCGTTAAACGTATCTTATCAATTGATACACAAGTTTTAATTGAAGAAATTACTGTTGGGTCAGTCTATCGATTTATGATTGTAGGTGGCCATGTAAAGGGTATTGTTGAAAGATTACCAGTTAGTGTAGTTGGCGATGGACGAAAGACGTTGGCACAGTTAATTACAATAAAAAATGCACAAGTAGAACGTACTAGTCAAGGTCCATGGTATCCGCTTAAATTGTCAGAAGTTGAACATCAAACAATAGCATCACAAGGTATTACTGAATCAACTGTTATTTCAAGAGGGTCTGAAGCAATCATTAGATATGATAGTAATTTTTATTCGGGTGCAAATCAAAATGAAGTTAGCAATCAAATGGACGAATCATATATAGCGTTAATTGAAGGTTATGCAAAACGTTTAAAAATGACGATGGGGGCAGTTGATGTGGTTATTCCTAACTTGTATATAGCATATGACTATAGACATAGGGATGCTTTAACCGTTCTTTCAATTGAAACGGCTCCTGATTTATCGATAAATTCGTTTCCTAATTTTGGAGATAACCAGCCTATTGCTAATGAAATAGTAAAGATTTTAGAAACCAAATAAAAAACTTAAACTACACTTAATATAAAAGTGTTAGTTTAAGTTTTTATGCTAATCGAATAAATTTTCAAAAAATGATTTTTTCTTTTCTGGCGTTTCAACTTGTATAATTGGATATTTTTCATTAATATCAATAACAGATTCATTAATCGCATTTTTTTCAGAAGCGACAACTAGCCCCATAATTTCAACCCCATCAGGAGTATCATTATTTGATGTTAATGTAAATTTAACATCATGCTTATGCGTTAAGGTGATGTATGGGGCTAATATATTCTGATCAATTGTACCATTAAGTAGAACATGATAGTCGGGATGTTCAAGTAGTTCTTTTTCAAATCCAGCCATATTTTTAGATGCTGTTACCTCAGCAACAGTCATTGCTAGGCTGACCCGCTCTCTAAATGTCCCTAAGTACTTTCTTTGTTCATCGGGATGAAGTTGAGGTGTTCCGTAAAGGCCAGATTGAAGATGTGGATCTAAGTTATTTTCAGTCATGGAGTTGACCACCTTTCAGTAAGTTATGAATTTAGCATACCATGTTTGATACAAAAGGAGAGAGCGAAATGTTTATAAAAGATGATTTTTTAATTTTTAAAGATCAAACATTAGACGGACGATTAAAAAAAATAAAGACAATTATTGATCCCAAATTCGAAAAGGTGGGAGCTGAACTACTACCTTTTTTAGAAGAACAATTAGGAATTAAAATGTATTTGCACATTGCAAAACATGCTAGAAGATCAAAAAATCCACCGCCTGATACTTGGATGGCTTTTAGCGAGAATAAACGTGGCTATAAAATGATGCCACATTTTGAAATTGGTTATTGGGATGATCGGTTATTTATCTGGTTATCTGCATTAGCAGATATTAAAGACAAAAGCTTGTATGAAGAGGGCGTTTCTGAATCAATAATAATGATTCAGAAACTAGAAGATACTTTCGTGTGGTCAGTGGATCATACAAATAAAGAGACGGGTACTTTAGCAAACACAATAACACTTACTGATAGTCAAAAGTGGAGTAGTGTACAAACTAAAGAACTATTGATTGGACAGAATTTAGCTATTGAAGATGAGTTTTTTAGCTTAAATGAATATAAACAACTAAACGACTTGAAAAATACATTACTGCCACTAATTGAAATCTATAAAATATGGACAAAAAAAACATCTCATTAAGAATGAGATGTTTTTTAATTTGAAATTATAATTTGTTGTAGTATTCAACGATAAGTGATTCGTCGATATCTGCTTCAAGTTCTTCACGTTCTGGTAAACGAGTTAATGAACCCTCTAATTTATCAGCATCAAATTGTACGAATTGTGGACGGCCAACTAATGCTTCCATTGCGTCTTTAACAATTTGTAAACTCTTTGATTTTTCACGTAATGAGATTACTTGACCGATTTCAACTGCGTATGAAGGAATATCAACGCGGTTGCCATCAACAGTAATGTGACCATGGTTTACCAATTGACGAGCTTGGCGACGAGTAGAAGCCAAACCTAAACGATAAACAACGTTGTCTAAACGACCTTCAAGTAAGATCATGAAGTTAACACCATGTTTACCTTCGCGAATTGTACCAGCTTTAATAAATAAGTTAGCAAATTGACGTTCTGATAAACCGTACATCATACGAAGTTTTTGTTTTTCTCGTAATTGTAAACCATATTCTGATAATTTACGGCGATTGTTTTGACCATGATCACCGGGTGCATAAGGACGACGAGCTAATTCTTTACCAGTACCTGTTAAAGAAAGACCTAATCGACGTGAAACTTTCCAACTTGGGCCAGTATAACGTGACATATATAAATTCCTCCAATATTTGTTTTGGAGTAAAATAATCCTTTGTGAACTTAGTATTCGTGCAGTTTGTTTTGCAATGTTCACCTTTGCAGCTGAAAGGGTACTAATTGAACCAAGACAATTGGGCAACAAACTGTTGACGAGCTTACCGTCCACCGCTGCATTATTTTACACAAGACTCATCATACTGTCTTTTTAAACTAATGTCAATTTGTTTTCACGTTTGTTTACATAATAAAAAGAATGTATATAATTAATAACATTAATTTCTATAAATAATAGATAAAAGCTAGTGAACGCTTTAAAGGTCTATGATATAATGATTAGAAGCATAAAATTTGAATGTGAAAAGTAAATATAAATTTTAGTAAGCTAAAGGCGGGATTAGGATATGACACAGATTTTTGTTGGAATAATAGTAGTAGCCATTATTATCTATGCAACAGCGTTTTTTCTTCAGAAACGCAATGAAAAAAAATTCGAAACATTTCGTGATCAAGTAAAGGTTATTGCTCATTCTGAAGTTGAACAACAGCTTCAGTTAACGAAGGATTTGGGGTTAACAGGTGAAAGTCTTAAAACATTTTCAGCATTACAATCAGACTTTAAAGAAGTGCAAAATGCAAAATTGCCTAAAATTTCGACACAAATTAATGAAGCATATGAAGCAAACTCGAAATATCAATTTCTTTCTAACCGTCAATTAGCGGCAGAAATAGAAGTAAAATTAATTTCAAGTGAAAAAACACTTAAAGGGATTGAAAAAGCATTAACGTCGTTGAAAGAAAGTGATGAAAGTAATCATCAAGCTGTTGATTCACTTGAAAAAAAATATCAGGATTTACGTAAAACATTATTATCAAAGAACTTTTCGTATGGACCTAGTATCGATAAACTTGAGGATAAACTAACTGGTCTTGAAGATGATTTTGACCGTTTTTCAACATTAACGAGTGCTGGAGATCATGATACGGCTGAAAAAGTTTTAAGTAAGTTAAGAGAAGATACAACTTCGTTAGAAAAGATTCTTGATGAGATTCCACCACTATATAAAAGTTTGAAGAACGAATTTCCAGATCAACTTGCTGAATTACAATCTGGTTACATGAAATTAACGGATGAAAATTATAATTTTCCAGTGGGGGATGACATCCCTAAACAAATAGACGAAATTCAAACACGTGTTGACGAAACATTACTTAAATTAGAGAACCTAGAAGTAGCGTCAACAATTGTTGCAGTTAATGACATGGCTAATCAAATTGATTATTTATATGATGTTATGGAAAAAGAGTTGGCCGCAAAAGATAAGATAGAAAAGCAAGAAGAAAGTTATCGTAAATTCATTGATCATGCTGAAAAACAAAGTCAAATGCTTTTAGTTGAATTAGATAGATTGGGTCAAAATTATGAATTAAGTCATAATGAATTAGAAGACGCGCAAAAATTAAATCAACAAATTAGGGACATTGATGCACAACATGATACTGATAAAGCGGTTATTGATTCTGGTGAAGCAATTTATAGCGAGATGGCTGAGCGAGTTGAACAAAACTCTAAGTTGTTAGAAAAAATTGAATCTGAACAACAAAAAATTGATGCTAGTATTCAGGATTTACGTAGCAATGAAAAAAAGGCCAGCGCAACAATTCAAAGATTTGATATTGAATTACATCAAATTAAAAGACAAGTTGAACAGGTTAATCTTCCAGGACTACCTAATGATTACTTAGATTTTTTCTATGTTGTTAGTGATGAAATTGAAGAAGTTGAAGTAGCAATTGGTAAATTAAGAATTAACATTGAAAAAATTGCAAAACAAATTATCGATATTGAAGCAGATCTTGAAAGTTTAGAAGATAAGACACACGATCTTATTGATAGTGCATCGTTATCTGAGAGTTTACTACAATATGCGAATAGATTTAGAAATTCGAATGAAGAGATTGCAATTGCATTTGAAAAGGCAAAGCAATTATTTAATAATGATTTTAATTATGCAGCTAGTTTGGAAACAATTGCGACTGCATTAGATAAAGTAGAGCCTGGTTCATATAAAAAAATAGAGAAACAATATTATGATAATATGGAAGACAGCTTTGAAATTGAATAGTAACTATATTAAGTGGGGACTAGGGCATTAATTTGTTCAGTCGCCACTTTTATATTCTATAAAGAAACACCAGGGATGAATAAAAAGTGTCAATCTGGTACGAAGTATATTATAATGAGAAAAGTATTTTTCAGAAAAGAAGGTAACTAATGATTTATTTTGATAATAGCGCAACAACAAAAATAACGCCCGAAGTTTTAGATACATATAATAAAGTTAGTGACCAAGTATGGGGTAATCCATCTAGCCTAAATAACTTAGGTGAGATAGCTCATAATTTATTAGAGCAGTCACGCCAACAGATCGCAAGCTTATTAAATGTATTTGAAGATGAAATATTATTTACTGGAAGTGGAACTGAAGGTGACAATTGGGTAATTAAAGGAACGGCTATGGCAAAAATGAACCATGGTAAGCACTTAATTACGACAACCGTTGAGCATCCTGCTGTTATGAATACAATGGCTCAGCTGGAACAGCTTGGTTTTGAGGTTACCTATTTGCCAGTTGATGATGAGGGGCGAATTAGTATTGATGATTTAAAGGCTGCTTTGAGATCTGATACTATTTTAGTTTCAGTTATGGCAGTTAATAATGAAATTGGAACCATTCAGCCTTTAGTTGAAATTGGGGACGTACTAAAAGATTATCCAACAGTTCATTTTCATGTGGATGCTGTTCAAGCCATTGGTAAAGGTGTGCAAGAAGCTTTTATGAGTGACAGAGTAGATTTTGTAACGTTCTCTGGGCATAAATTTCATGCGCCACGTGGAGTAGGGTTTATTTACAGTAAAAGAGGTCGTCACATTGAACCACTTCTTACAGGTGGTGGACAAGAACATAACTTACGTAGCGGAACTGAAAATGTACCTGCAATTGCTAGCATGGCAAGAGCATTGCGATTATTATTAACAGATGAAACTAAGATGGTGATGAAACAAAAAGCTGTTAAAGAATTAGTTTTCAACCATATTAGTAAGTTTGATAAGATTACAACTTTTTCAAAATTACAATCAAATTTTGCGCCACATATATTGTGTTTTGCAATTGAGGGTGTTCGTGGCGAATCAATTGTTCATGCATTTGAAAGTGAAGGAATATATATTTCAACTACAAGTGCTTGTTCATCAAAGAAAAATCAAGCATCTGGCACATTATTAGCAATGAATGTGCCAGAACCGCTTGCTAAATCAGCCGTTCGAATCAGTTTTGATGGAAATAATACGCTAGAAGAAGCAAAAGAATTTAATCGTATTTTTGATATTTTGTATCATAAATTTGAAAAAATTAATTCTAAATAATGAGAGGATGTCGACATGCAATATACAGAGATAATGGTTCGTTATGGCGAACTATCAACAAAAGGAAAAAATAAGAGGAACTTTATTGATCGCCTAGGAACAAACGTTCGAAATAGTTTACATGGTTTTGATGATTTAGTTGTTAAAGCAAATCGTGATCGGATGCACATTAATTTAAACGGTGACGACAGCGAATTAGTTATGCAACGTTTATCACAGGTTTTTGGGATTCAAAATTTTTCACCTGCAATTCGCGTTGAACAAGATATGGATTTAGTTAAAGAAACAGCTGTAGCAATGATTAGTGAGCAATTTGTTGAAGGGACAACATTTAAAGTTAACACACGTCGTTCTGATCATGATTTTGAATTAGATACTAATGAGTTGAATGACGAACTAGGTGGCTGGATTTTAGATCACGTGCCTGGCATTACTGTTAAAATGAAACAGCCTGATATTATTTTACGTGTTGAAGTTCGTTCAAATGGGATTTTCTTATCTTCTGAAACGCGTCAGGGTGCTGGTGGTTTACCCGTTGGTACTGCTGGTAAAGGGATGTTAATGTTATCAGGTGGAATTGATTCGCCTGTTGCAGGGTACCTTGGTATGAAACGTGGTGTTTCAATGGAGATGGTTCATTTCTTCAGTCCACCATATACAAGTGAACAAGCTTTAGCTAAGGCTAAAGAACTAACAGTTAAATTGACACCTTATGTTGGAACGATTCAATTTATTGAAGTTCCTTTTACTGAGATTCAAGAGCAAATTAAACATGATGTACCAGAACCATATTTAATGACCATAACACGTCGTTTCATGTTACGTTTAACTGAAAAAATTGCCGAATTACGTGGTGGATTAGCAATCTTTAATGGAGAATCATTAGGCCAAGTTGCTTCTCAAACACTTGAAAGCATGGTTGCAATTAATGACGTTACAACAATGCCAATTATTCGACCAGTCGTTTCAATGGATAAAAATGAAATTATTGATGTTGCTAAAAAAATTGATACATTTGAACTTTCAATTAAACCATTTGAAGATTGTTGTACAATTTTTGCCCCACCAGCACCTAAAACAAAGCCTCGTTTAGACCGTTCAAGGGAATTTGAAGCTCGTTTGGATATCGATGGCTTAATGGAACGTGCATTGGCAGGTGTCAAGGTTAGCAAGATTCGTGTTGGCGAAGAATATTTAAATGAAAATAGTGAATTATTCGCAGAATTACTATAGTAGCACTTTAAAAGATTAGACAAATCGGTCTAATCTTTTTTTGTCCAATCAAATAAGTCGCTTCTTAAACAGTAATTGAGTAAGATAGAGATAAATAAAGAAAGGGTGGTCAATTATGAAAGTAACTCGTCATGGTAGTGAAATGGATACAGTTGGGGAAGCACCAAAAGTAGGGGAAGTTTTTCCTACAGTTAATGCGTACGATGAAAATGATCAAGTTGTAACATTACCTAAAAGTACAGGTAAAAAATTAGTATTAAGTGTTGTTCCAAGTATTACGACAAGTGTTTGCAGTATAGAAACAAAACGTTTTAATATGGAAGCAGATAATTTTAGAGATATCGAATTTATTACCGTATCTGATGATTCAAAAGAAGATCAAAAAAATTGGTGTGCCGCTGAGGGTGTAAACAATTTACAATTGCTTCATGCAGATAAGGGGAATTTTGCGAAAGTTACTGGATTAGATGTTCCGGAATTTGGTCATATGGCTCGAATGGTTTTCATTTTAGATGAAACTGGACATGTTATTTATGAAGAACTGGTTACGGAAATCTCAAATGAGCCAGACTACGCTAAACTACTTGAAGAATTAAAAAAATAAAATATTGACGATTTTCAGAATAAACGCTAAAATGTGACTACAGACAAAGAATGAGAACACCAGTCATTTCAGAGATAAAATGCTAGGCTGAAACATTTTAATTAGACATTATGGTGGTAGCTCAGGAGTCGTTATTCTGAAATTAAGTAGGAATAACCGGACATTATTGTTCGTTAAAAAGTAATTAAGAGGGGTTAAAACCCAATTTAGGTGGTACCACGGCACTGTCGTCCTAAAACAGAAATGTTTTTTGATGACGGTGTTTTTTTATGCCTAAAATAAAATTGATAGATGAAAAGGAGAACTCATGACAAAAGAAGTTGAATTATCAACAAAATATGATCCAAGTCAGGTTGAACCTGGCCGTTATGAAGAATGGTTGAAAAAAGATTTATTTAAACCTAATGCTAATCCAGAAGCAAAACCTTATTCAATCGTTATTCCACCGCCTAATGTTACTGGTAAATTACATTTAGGCCATGCTTGGGATACAACATTACAAGATATTTTAATTAGACAAAAAAGAATGCAAGGCTTTGATACGCTTTGGTTACCAGGAATGGACCATGCTGGAATTGCAACACAAGCAAAGGTTGAAGCTAAACTAGCTGAACAAGGTGTGACGCGTTATGATTTAGGCCGTGAGAAATTTGTACAACAAGTTTGGGATTGGAAAGATGAATACGCTGATGTTATTCATAAGCAATGGGCTAAAATGGGATTATCACTCGATTATAGTCGTGAACGTTTCACATTAGATGACGGCTTGTCAGATGCCGTAAAAAAAGTCTTTGTTAATTTATATAATAAAGGATTAATCTATCGTGGCGAATACATTATTAATTGGGATCCTAAAGCAAGAACCGCTTTATCAGATATTGAAGTCATTCATCAAGATGATGAAGGTGCTTTTTATCATGTTAAATATCCATTCGCTGATGGTTCTGGATTTATTGAAATAGCGACAACACGTCCAGAAACGATGATGGGCGATGTCGCTGTTGCTGTTCACCCTGATGATGATCGTTACAAAGATATTGTTGGTAAAAAAGTCATTCTACCACTTGTTAACAAAGAAATTCCTATTATTACAGATCATTATGTTGATATGGCATTTGGGACAGGGATGGTTAAAATAACACCTGCTCATGATCCTAATGACTTTGAAGTAGGTAATCGCCATGACTTACCTCGTATTAATACAATGAATGAAGATGCAACAATGAACGAAAATGCTGGTAAATATGTTGGCATGGACCGTTTTGAAGCACGTAAAGCAATTGTTAAAGATCTTGAAGCTGAGGACTTAATGATTAAGATTGATCCAATTACACATAGTGTTGGTCATTCTGAAAGAACTGGCGTTCAAGTTGAGGCCCGTTTATCAACACAATGGTTTGTTAAAATGAAACCACTCGCAGAAGAAGCTTTGAAATTCCAACAAGGGGATGACAAAGTTGGATTCGTCCCAGAACGATTTGAAAATACATTTACACAGTGGATGGAAAATGTTCATGATTGGGTTATTTCACGTCAATTATGGTGGGGACATCAAATCCCAGCTTGGTATCATAAAGAAACTGGCGAAATGTACGTTGGTGAGGTTGCACCAACTGATATCGAAAATTGGGAACAAGATAATGATGTCTTAGATACGTGGTTTTCAAGTGCTTTATGGCCATTTTCAACAATGGGTTGGCCAAATACTGATGCACCTGATTTTAAACGTTATTTCCCAACTAATACGCTTGTCACAGGATATGATATTATCTTCTTCTGGGTATCACGAATGATTTTCCAAAGCTTAGAATTTACAGATGAACGTCCATTTGAACACGTTTTGATTCATGGATTAATTCGTGATGAGAATGGCCGTAAAATGAGTAAATCACTTGGTAATGGGATTGATCCAATGGACGTTATTCAAAAGTATGGAGCAGATGCACTTCGTTGGTTCCTATCTAATGGATCTGCACCAGGACAAGATGTTCGTTTTAGTTACACTAAAATGGATGCTTCTTGGAACTTTATTAATAAAATTTGGAATGCTAGTCGATTTGTTATTATGAATTTAGATGGTGTGGATAAAATTGAATTACCAGCTAAATCAGAATGGCAGCTTGCTGACAAATGGATATTAAGCCGATTAAATACAACTGTTTCTGAAGTTACACGCTTATTTGATGTCTTTGAATTTGGTGAAGCTGGTCGTGCTCTATACAATTTCATCTGGAATGACTTCTGTGATTGGTATATTGAAATGAGTAAAGAAAATCTTAATGGTGAAGATCTGACAGTTAAGCAAAATACACAACAAATTTTGGCTTATGTTTTAGATCAAACATTGAAATTGCTTCATCCAATTATTCCATTTGTAACTGAAGAACTTTGGTTAACAATGCCTCATGAAGGGGAATCAATTGTTGTTGCAGATTACCCAGTGGTTCATCCAGAATTTGAAGATGAACAATCAGTTATTGATATGAACAATTTAATTGAATTAATTCGTGCTGTTAGAAATAATCGTGCAGAAGTAAATGCACCTATGTCCAGTGCAGTTGATTTATTGATTAAAACAACTGATGAAAAAACAAAGATTATTTTTGAAGACAATCAAGAATTTATTCAACGATTCTGTCATCCTAAGGAACTTCAAATCAGTTCAAATGTTGTTGCTCCTAAGCTAGCAATGACGTCTGTAATTACGGGAGCAGAGATTTATATGCCACTTGCTGAACTAATTGATTTGAATGACGAAATTGTTCGTTTGGAAAAAGAAGTTAAAAAACTTGATGTTGAAGTTGTGCGTGGAACTAAAAAATTAGGCAATGAAAAGTTTGTTGCTAGTGCACCTGAGGCAGTAGTTACAAAAGAAAAAGAAAAATTAGCAGATTACCAAATTAAATTAACAGCAACTAAGGAAAGAATTTCTGATTTAAAAGCAGAAGTTTAATCTAACAAAATAGACTTATTTCGGGTACAATATACCTGAGATAAGTCTATTTTTTTTAGAAAGCGGGACGGAAAATTGATCACAACTTACGAAGAGGCACTCAATTTTATTCATGGGCGAACAAAATTTAAAAAAAGTCCATCTTTGAATAGAATGCGAGCATTTATGGAACGCTTAGATAACCCACAAGGTAATATCGCGATGATTCATGTTGCTGGAACGAATGGAAAGGGCTCAACAGTTGCATTTTTACGTGAATTATTAATTGCACAAGGGTTGAATGTAGGAACTTATACTTCACCATTCATTGTTAAATTTAATGAACGTATTTCCTTAAATGGACAGATGATTGATGATACCGCCCTTTTACATTTAGTAAATGTCGTGAAACCAGTTGTTGATCGAATGGATATTGAACTAGCCGATTTTGAGGGGGGACCAACTGAATTCGAAATTATTACTGCAATGATGTTTGTATACTTTGGCAGCATAAATCCTGTAGATATTGTAGTTGTTGAAACGGGCTTAGGCGGGAAGTATGATTCAACTAATATTATTGATCCAATTATTTCAGTTATTACAACAATTGGTCTAGATCATATGAAAATATTAGGTAATACAATTGAAAAGATAGCGCAACAAAAAGCAGGTATCATTAAACGTAATCGGCCTATTATCGTTGGTAGAGTAACTGATGAAGTCTTTAGCGTGATTAATAATGAGGCTAAATTAAAAAATAGTCCTATTTTTCGATTAGGAGTGGATTTTAATGCTAAATCTGAGGGAACAAAATCATCATGGGAAGAAATTTTAACGTATACGTCGAATAAATTGAATATTAAACAACTTTCTGTGCCATTATTAGGTGAATTTCAAGATGAAAATGCAGCAACAGCAATTGCTACTTTTGAGAAGGTTGCTGAAATTCAGGGATGGGCCATTAGTCCTAAATCAATTAGGCAAGGTATTTCAGAGACACGATGGCCAGGACGTTTTGAAAAAGTAAATGATGAACCGTTAGTTATTTTAGACGGTGCGCACAATAGCGCAGCAGTGGATCGGATTACGCAGTTGCTTAAAACGCATTTTCAAGATAAAGAAATCACAATTATTTTTGCAGTACTAGCGGATAAGCAAGGCAAACAAATGCTGGAAAAATTAGCTGCAGTTCCTCATGTACGAGTTATACTAACTCAATTTTCAGGGCCACGTCTAGTAAGCAAAATAGATGATTTCAACGTTAATAAGTTTGATAATGTCTCCATTCAAGAAAGTTGGAAAGAGGCATTAGTTCAAAGTGTTGGCGAAATGTCTTCTGATGATTTATTACTTGTGACAGGATCGTTGTACTTTATTTCGGAGGTTCGTAGTTATTTTGTATCAGAATAATTTAAATAAGTGAATTTCTCGTATTTAATAAAAAATAGGAGGAATCACCATGTCACTTATTTCTAGTTGCTCAAATGAATATCTACTGGAACAAATCCAAAAGTATCAATGTGATAATTTATCAGATAAAGAGCTTTTGACGGTTGTTTTTAGTTTATTATTAACGAACCCTAATGATGTTGGAAAGTGTGTTAATAATTTTTCTTCACGTTACCAATCTTTAAGCCAACTAAAAAAATGTTGTTTAAAAGATTATCAGTTATTGATGGATGGGAATAATCAGTCTACAGCATTACAATTACAAGCTATTGTTACACTGGGAACACGAATCAACAGTGAACCTCATTTTATTTGTGGACAAATCTGTTCAAGTCATGATGCTGGGGTTAGAATGGTTGCTGAGTTAGGTGGATTAAACCAAGAGTTTTTAATTGGATTATTCTTGGATACAAAAAATCAAATTGTAAAACAAGAGACATTGTTCATTGGAACTTTGAATTCAGCAACGGTCCATCCAAGAGATATTTTTGCAGTTGCATTAAAATATGGTGCAGCTAAAATTATATTGGTCCATAATCATCCGAGTGGGCATGTGACACCATCTAAGAATGATATTATTTTCTCTAAAAGAGTTGAAAAATGTGGTATTCTTATGGGAATTGAGCTGTTAGATCATATTATTTCGGGTAATACTAAATATCTTAGTATGAAAGAAGAGGGCGTCCTTTGATTATCAAGGGTGCTCTCTTGTTCTATGAAATTAGATATGATAAACTTAATAAGATTATGGATTCAAAATTAATTACCTTATAATAATTTAAGATAAACTTAATAAAAATTAGTAAATATTGAATGAAATCTCACTTTTGATTATGATATAATGTAAATACTACGAATAAAAGCGCCTAGAAGGCTGACGATGAAGGGAAGAAAGACTGTGTTTGGATTTGGAACAAAGAATATAGGAATTGATTTAGGAACAGCTAATACAATCGTGTATGTTGAGGGAAAAGGTATTGTTTTACGTGAACCTTCAGTCGTCGCTAAAAATGTTAAAACTGATGAAATTGTTTCTGTTGGAGAAGATGCTCGTGCAATGATCGGTCGTACACCAAGTAGCATTGTGGCTATTCGCCCAATGAAAGACGGTGTAATTGCTGATTATGACACAACAGTTGCTATGATGAAATATTACATTCAAAAAGCTTTAGGTAAATCTGCAGGTAAACCTTATGTAATGGTATGTGTTCCTAGTGGCGTTACAGAAGTTGAAAAACGTGCCGTTATTGATGCAACTCGTGTTGCCGGTGCGCGTGACGCCTACGTTATTGAAGAACCATTTGCTGCAGCAGTCGGCGCTGGATTACCAGTGATGGATCCAACGGGTAATATGGTTGTTGATATCGGTGGTGGAACAACAGATGTTGCTACAATTTCATTAGGTGGTATTGTTTCAAGCCGTTCTATCAGAATGGCTGGCGATAAATTGGATGAATCAATTGTGTCATATATTCGTCAAAACTTTAATTTATTGATTGGTGAAAGAACAGCTGAACAATTAAAAATGGACGTTGCATCTGCATCAGTTAAAGATGCTGCATCAATTGAAGATACAACTATCAGAGGACGTGATTTGATTACGGGTCTTCCTAAAACAGTTACTGTAAAAGCAACTGATATTGCAGTTGCTATTCAAGAATCTATTGCTGAAATCATTACTGCTATTAAGGAAACATTGGAAGAAACTTCTCCAGAAATTGCTGCTGATGTGATTGACCATGGTATTGTATTAACAGGTGGTGGTGCATTATTAAAAAACCTATCAGAAGTTATTTCTGAAGTTACAAAAGTGCCTGTTTTTATTGCTAATGAACCACTCGACTGTGTTGCAATTGGTACAGGTGAATCATTAAAAAGTATCGACGTCATGAAGAAAAGATAGATTTTAAAAATCACATAAGCTAAAAATGAAGAGGTTGGTGGTTTATTTATCCAGCCTCTTAATTTTTTAGTTAATTATAAGGTAAGTGGAGGATAGCGAACATGCAGAAATTTTTTTCAAATAGAAGACTAATCATCATTTTAATAGCCATTATTGTGAGTTTTAGTTTAATTTCATTTTCAGTTTCCGTTAGAAATAAAAAATCAACACCACCGCTCATTCAAGAATTTGGTAATGATGTTGTTGGTCTATTTGATAGAGCAGTTAGTTATCCTGCAAATGGCTTAAAAAGTTCAGTTATTGGTATTTCTGATCTTTTAAATACATATCAAGAAAATCAAAAATTAAAAAAACAAGTTGATAAATTAGCACAAGTTCAAGTGGAATCAGACACTGTTAAAAATGAGAATAAACAGCTGAAAAAGGAATTAAAATTGGACAGTACATTGACTGATTATACTTCAATTAATGCATCTGTTTTAACGCGATTACCTTCTGGTTGGCTAAATCAACTTGTGATAAGTAAAGGTAGTGCGTCTGGTGTTAAAAAGAACGCACCAGTGATGGCTGGTTCTGGATTGATTGGTCGTGTTATAGAAGTTAATAAAACAAATAGTAAAGTTGAATTAATATCGACTACTAATGATTCTGCTAATAGATTTGCAGTTCAAGTAAATAATTCAAACGATGATATTATTAATGGTTTAATTACTGACTATGATAAAACAGATAATTTATTAATTATGGGTCAAATTACTTCTAAGAAAGCCTTGAAAAAAGGTGATTCTGTTGTCACATCTGGTCTTGGAGGCACAACACCAAAGGGTTTAAATGTTGGTGTTGTGTCTAAAGTTGAGCAAGGTGATTATGGACTTGCTTCTAAAATTTATATCAAACCTGCAGTTGATTTGAGTGACCTAACGGTTGTAACAGTTGCTCAGACGTTGGATTAGAAGGTGAGATTAGATGAGAAATAAAAATAGACAGTATATTTTTCCGTTAGGACTTATTATTTCCTTTTTTTTGGATGGTACAATACAATTTGTTTTTATGGAACAGTTACAATCACAAACGACTATCATGGTTAGTCACCTGTTGTTGTTATGGTTGATAATGGGTATCTTTTACTCAGATAATAAGCATCTTGAATTATGGGCGTTTGGTGTTGGTCTAGCATTTGATAGTTATTATGCCGGTATTTTGGGTATTTATATGATTTTGTTACCATTAATTGTTTATTTAACTAAAATAGCATATCAATATTTCGAACCATCTTTTATTGTGATATTACTCATTTATTTTATTGATTTGGCAGTTTTAGAAGTTTCGTATTATGCAGTCAATGAGATGATTGGATTTGCTAATGAATCTGTAACAACATTCGTTAGTACTTCGTTTGGACCAACTTTAGCTTTTAATCTGGTGGTATTTATTATTTTGTACTATCCAATATCAAAATTAATGAATTTAAGTAACCGATATAATTAAAATTCAGGGGTGAACGTAGATGCAAGGTGTTATTTTAAAAGGTTATAAAGATGGTTATGAAATTATTCTTAAACAGGATTTCGGATTTGATAAAATTTTGGTTGAACTTAGAGAATTATTTAATAATTTAAGTGCTGAAAAAAAGAATGCTGATGAAACGGTTATTTCGTTTGATATTAAAACAGAAAATCGATTGTTTTCAGCAGATGAAAAGCAAAAAATCGAAAAAATTATTTCTGAATACCGTAATTTTAAAGTACACAAAATCGAATCTGAAGTAATGACCATAGAAGATGCTAATATTTTAAAAGAAAATGACAACGTTCATTTATGCTATCTAACAATTCGAAGTGGACAAATAGTTGATTTAAAAGGTGATATTTTATTTTTAGGTAAATTACATCAGGGTGGTCAATTACGAGCTGCTGGTAATATTTTTGTTATGGGTGAAGTTCAAGGTGTCATTCATGCTGGATTTAACAATAATACAGATAGCATTATTGTGGGCGATGTTTCAGCTGCTTCACAAGTACGAATTGGTGAATTAGTTGATATTATAGATGATGAAAAAGTAACAAACAGTCAAGATACTGTAATCTATGTTAATGATTTACATATTATAGATTATGGCAATCGAGATGAATTAAAGTCACTTCGACCAAAATTATTTAATCATGCTGGAGGATATTAAAGATGGGAAAAGCAATTGTTGTAACATCTGGTAAAGGTGGTGTTGGTAAAACAACATCATCTGCAAATATTGGAACTGCATTAGCACTTCTTGAAAAAAAGGTTGTTCTAATGGATTTAGATATTGGTTTGCGTAATTTAGACGTTGTTTTAGGTCTTGATAACCGTATCTTATTTGATATTGTAGACGTAGCTGAGGGTCGTGCACGGTTACACCAAGCACTCATTAAAGATAAGAGATTTAACGAATATTTATACTTATTACCTGCTGCACAAAATACTGATAAATCAGCATTAGTTCCTGAACAAGTAAAAGCAATTGTTGATGAATTAAAAGAAGAGTTTGACTATGTTATTATTGATTGCCCAGCTGGAATTGAGCAAGGTTTTATGAATGCTATTGCTGGTGCAGATATGGCTATTATTGTAACAACGCCTGAAATTTCTGCGGTTCGTGATGCAGATCGCGTGGTAGGTTTATTAGAGCAAAATCCATTATTACAACAACCAAAATTAATTATTAATCGTATCCGTCGTCAAATGATGGAAGATGGTCAAGCAATGGATGTTGATGAGATTACACGTCATTTGTCTATTGATTTATTAGGAATTATTGTTGATGACGATGCTGTTATTAGTACATCAAATCATGGTGAACCAATTGTTTTAGATTCTAAAAATCCAGCTGGATTAGGTTATCGTAATGTAGCACGTCGACTACTAGGGGAAACAGTGCCCTTGATGACAATAAAACAGCCTCAAAAAGGTTTTTGGAAAAAAATGGGTTCATGGTTTAAGAAAGACTAATTCTTGACAATGTTAATGACAGTATGCTAAATTATTATCAATTAAGAAAAACGTTGAACAGAAGATTAAGGCTTAAACAAACTTTTAAAGAGAGTATCGATTGCTGAAAAGATACAGTTCTTAAGTCTGAAACACATCTGCGAGTTGATTTCCTAAACTAGTTAATTAGGGAAGTCCGGGATAAGCCCGTTATAGCTGTAGTTTAATAAACTCGTTAAGATTAAATTTGTGAGAATTTAATGATGTTTGAGGTGGTACCGCGATTCGTCGCCCTCTATAGTCAATAATGACTATAGAGTTTTTTTATACTCATTTTTATTAATCTACATAAGTTATTTTTCGTGAGAAAAATATGAATTTGAGGTGGCACCACGGCTATCGTCCTCTTGAGTCAATTTGATTTGGCTTGAGAGGATTTTTTTATTTAACTAAAGGGAGATAATGTAATGACTTATATATTAGAAATTTTGCCATCATTAATAGATGGTGCTAAATTAACGTTAGAAATATTTTTTTGGACGATCATTGGATCGATTCCACTTGGTTTAATTGTCGGATTAGGATTAATTTCAAAAATAAAACCAATTAAGTATTTTTTGAATTTTTATGTTTGGTTAATGCGAGGAACACCACTGCTACTACAATTAATTTTTGTGTTTTATGGACTACCAACACTACAACAGTTCCATATTCATATTGTATTCGGTCGATACGATGCGGCATTATTTGCATTTATTTTGAATTATGGTGCGTATTTTGCTGAAATATTTAGGGGTGGATTGCAATCGATTCCTAAAGGTCAATATGAAAGTGCAAAGGTATTGCGTCTATCATATTGGCAAACTATTAGGACAATTATTATTCCACAAGTGTTCAAGATCGTTTTACCTTCAATTGGAAATGAAATTATTAATTTAGTTAAAGATTCAAGTTTAGTATATGTTATTGGGTTAGGCGATTTATTAAGAGCCGGTAACGTAGCGACGAGTCGTGATGTAACACTCGTCCCACTATTGATGGTTGGGGCAATCTATCTGTTATTAACAGCTATATTTACACTTGTCTTGAAGAAAATTGAAAAACATTATAGTTATTACAAATAAGGAGTAATTCTATGCTAGAGTTAAAAAATATTAAAAAGTATTATGGAAAACGATTAATTTTAGATGATATTAATTTAACAGTTAATGATGGTGAAATTGTTAGTATTGTTGGTCCATCTGGTGGTGGAAAAACGACTTTATTGAGATGTATTAGTGGGTTAGAATCAATTGATTCTGGAGATATTCTAATTGATGCCTCACCATTTGATCCATATCGTAATAATACGAACGAAAGTGTTATTGGGGTAGTATTCCAGGAATTTCAATTATTCCCTCATCTTTCAGTGTTAGATAATATAACGTTAGCTCCAAAATTAGTTTTAAATCGTAATAAAGTCCAGGCCGAGGAAGAAGCACAAAAATTATTAGATCGCTTATCTCTCGGAAATAAAGGGCATTTATATCCTTACCAACTTTCAGGTGGGCAGAAACAACGAGTTGCAATTGCACGTGCATTAGCGATGAATCCTAAAATCTTGTGTTATGATGAACCAACTTCAGCACTTGATCCAGCACTACGCCAGGAAGTAGAGAATTTAATATTATCGTTGAAAGTAGACGGAATGACTCAAATAATAGTGACACATGATGTACCATTTGCTGAAAATATTGCGGATAAATTATTAAAAGTTAAGCCGCTAGAAGATTAGAGGATAATAAATGAATCAATTAGAAAAAAAAATTGTTTTTACAATATTATTTATGATGATGTTTATAGGATTAGCTGGCTGTAGCAATAGTAGCCAATCAATGAATTCGGTTGATAGTTGGAAATCAATTCAAAAAAAGGGTACCGTTGTTATCGGAATTGATGATAGTTTTGTGCCAATGACATTCAGACAAAAAGATGGTAGTTTAGTAGGATATGATGTTGATTTAGCAAAAAAAGTTTTTGAAAAATATGATATTCAAGTTGATTTCCAAACAATTGATTGGTCTATGAAAGAAACGGAATTAAAAAATGGGACAATTGATTTAATCTGGAATGGGTATACAAAAACAACTGCACGTGCTAAGAATGTTGCTTTCAGTCGTACATATTTAACGAACAAGCAAGTATTAGTAACAAAAAAATCAAGTGAAATTAATTCTTTTTCTGATATGAAACAAAAAATTTTAGGTGTTCAAAGTGGTTCAGCTGGATTTGATAGCTTAAATTTGCATCCAGATATTTTAAAAGATAATATTAAAGATAAAGAACCTGTTCAATATGATTCATTTGATAATGCTTTTATCGATTTAAATGCAGATAGAATTCAAGGACTTTTAATTGATGATGTCTATGCGAACTACTTTATTAAGCATCAGTCGAATTCAAATGCATATAACGTGATAAATGGTAATTTTAAAACTGAAGATTTTGCGGTAGGTATGCGAAAATCTGATACAACAATGCAATTAAAAATTAATAGGGCAATAACAGAGTTGCAAAACAAAGGTTATCTAAAAGAATTAAATCAAAAATGGTTTGGTGAAAATAATAATATTCAAAATAATTAATTTTGGAGGGACTATATGACATATGTAAATATTGGTGTGCTACTTGTTTTTTTATTGAACTTGTTAGCGGCAATTGTGACCGTCTTTAGAGAAAAACGTGATATTGCTGCAACATGGGCATGGCTTCTTGTCTTGATAGGTATACCTATTTTTGGATTTTTAATTTATCTTTTTTTTGGTAAGAAAATTTCAAAAGAAAAAATATTTGATATTAAAACACAGGGTCGTATGGGTGTTGACCAATTAGTAGATCAACAAAAAGAAGAATGGGCCAGAGGAGAATTAACAACAAGCGGTAAATATACTGATGATGTAAACGAAATCATGCATATGTTTTTAGAAATAGAGAAATCTATTTTAACTAAGAAGAATGAGGTTCAGTTATTTATTGATGGGCATGATAAGTTTAAGACGTTATTTCAAGACATTCGTAAAGCTAAACACCATATCCATGTTGAGTATTATGCATTCGAAGATGGGCATATTGGAAATGAACTATTGACGTTACTTGAAATGAAAGCAAATGAAGGTCTTGAAGTTAGAATCATCTATGATGCATTGGGATCAAAGGGAACTACTAAAAAATTCTTCAAACATCTTGAGGAATTGGGCGGTAAAGCAGAAGCCTTTCTGGGTTCACATTTTTCATTTTCAAATCTTCGTTTGAACTTTAGAGATCATAGAAAGATTGTCGTTATTGATGGTAAAATCGGTTACATCGGTGGATTCAATGTCGGTGATCAGTATCTAGGTGAAAGTGAGAAATTTGGTAACTGGCGAGATACACATATTCGCGTATTTGGAAACGCTGTCGGATCACTACAAAGTAGGTTCATTATGGATTGGAATGCAACTGCGAGAAATAATCAGATTAATTACCAGTCAAGTTATTTTCCACAAACTGTTACAAAAGGTAAAGTTAACATGCAAATTGTTTCTAGTGGACCTGATTCAGAAATTGAACAAATAAAAAAAGGTTATATTAAGTTAATTAATTCAGCTAAAAAATATATTTATATTCAAACACCTTATTTAATTCCAGATGATTCTGTTATAGAAGCGTTAGATATTGCGGTATCTTCAGGCGTTCAGGTTAGAATTATGATTCCTTGTATGCCAGATCATGCCTTTGTTTATCGTGCTACACAGTATTATGCGAAAGATCTAACGAATATTGGTGTAGAAATTTATCAATACAACAATGGATTTTTACACGCTAAAACAGTTGTAATTGATGAAATGGTTGCATCCGTTGGTTCAGCTAATTTTGATTTTAGAAGTTTTAAGTTAAACTTTGAAGCGAATGCATTTATTTATGATGTAGGTGTGGCAAGCACACTTAAAACAATTTTTGAAACTGATATGGAACAAAGTAGTCTTTTAACGAAAAGGTATTTTAATGATCAATCACATTGGTTGAAATTTAAGCAACAGTTTTCAAGACTTCTTTCACCGATATTATAGGAATGGAAACGCTTGACGTTTTTCAGGATGTATGCGATATTATTAATCGGAGACCAACACAAAGGGGAGCCGATTAATTTTGGCTGAGAGTGAAGAAATTCAGACCCTTGGAACCTGTTTGTTAATGCAAACGTAGGAATTGTGTGTAGAAGATTAACACCTTCTTTGTGCTTGGTTTACTAAGTCAAAGGAGGTTTTTTTGTTGGAAAGAAAAAAATTATTGATATTACTAGAAGGGGTCGTTATGGCCGCTTTAGCAATGGCGCTATCATTTGTTCCTAATCCGCCAAATATTGATATTGCACTAGGTGTGTTACCTATTGTGGTATACAGTTTACGACGCGGATTAAAAATGGGATTAATTATTGGGTTACTATATGGTATATTACCTATTTTAATTGGAACTGCGTTTGTATTAACGCCGGTTCAGGCTATCTTAGAGTATCCAGTTGCTAATTTGGTACTAGGATTTTCTGGGTTATTCTCTGCTCGTTTTTTAAGTCAGTTGCGTACTAAAAATATGCGTGGTGCCATACAATCACTGACTTTTGCGATTTTAATAGCTGTATTTCTAAAATACAGTGCTCATTTTATGGCTGGTATCATTTTTTGGTCAAAATATGTTCAATGGGGGCTTTCTCCAGTTGTGTACTCAGCAGTTGTCAATGGTGGGAGTATGATTATTAACATGATTATTGCTACCTTGATACTTAGTATCATACTTAAAAAAAGTCCAGGAATCTTCCTAGCTAAATAGAATAGACAGAAAAAGACGGATATAATAATCCGCCTTTTTTTATAAAAAAGGTTCCTAGCTAATTAAGCTGGGAACCTTTAAAATTTTTATTTTTAAATTAAGCGATTGACATAACTGCGGTTAAAACGACACCACCGACTGTTACAAGAATCATTAACCACACGACAAACATTGTGATTTTTTGGAATGTAGATTTCTTTTTCTTCATGTTTTACCCACCCTCTCAAATCTAATAGTGTAACTATAACTTTTTTATAAGTAAAATGTCAACTTAAAAGTAGTCATTTTTCTTTAAATAATAAGCAGTTAATAAACAAATTATTAACGTGATTAATTGTAACCACCAGAATGAAAAATGAGTGTCTGCACCAGGAAGGGATACGTTCATGCCGAACATACCGCCAACGATTGTTGGTATCGTTAAAATAATCGTCATCGACGTTAAGACCTTCATGATAATATTTAAATTGTTTGAAATAACTGATGAAACCATTTCACCATAATTCTCTAATATTTTAGTTTGAATGCTTGTCATTGTTTCGGCTTGTTGGTTCTCGATTAAAACATCTGTGAGTAAATCATCAGTTGCCTTTTGTTTGAAATGCTCATTTGAGTCAACCATAGATTGAAGTACTGGATTATTTTTCTTTAAAGCAGCATCAAAATAAACTAAACTTTTTTGCATTGACATCATTTGATAATATTGCTCATTTTTAGTTGCTTTAGCAAGTGATTTTTCTAAATTTTCGGTTTCTTGAATGATAGATTTTAACGCAACGACAAAACTTTGTGATAGATACCAAAGTAATTTCAAAGTGAATTGATCCGATGTTATCGTTTTAATTTGATGAATTGGACTATCCGCGATAAATTTACTGATAAAATCTGGTTCACTATTTGAGACTGTAATTATTGCATCATCTGCTAAGATAATTGAAAAAGGAAACGTTTGGTATTCTAAGTAGCCTAGCGAGTTTCTAATGCGATGAGGGTACTGCATTAAGACTAAGTCAGGAACAATATTTTGAGACAATCCTTCAGTTCTTGAATTTTCTTGATCATCTGAAATAGCGGTCATATAGTCTCGTGGTATAGCATACTTTTTAATAAGTTCATTTATTTCTATTTCAGAAGGATTTGTAACGTTAATCCAACATGATTTACTGTATTCTTTTATTTTTTGAATTGTACCTAACTCAGTTGATGTATAATATTCTATCAATATCAAAGTCCCCTTTATTCGAATAACATAATACATAGTATACCAAATTTTTTAAGCTTTCGTTAATTCAGACATCTAGTTGTTAAGATTAGTTCAAATACGCTATAATAGTAAACATAACTGTAACCTAAATTGAAATATATGGTAGAATCATCTATAATATAAGACATTGATTTTTATGAAAATGAGGGATGAAAATATGTGTGGATTTGCAGGTGTATTGAGCGACAGACAAAAAAATACCAATGATGATTACGATAAAATTGTTCATAATATGACAAAAATGATTGTTCACCGTGGTCCTGATGATTCAGGTTATTTTAGTGATGATGATATAACAATGGGATTTAGAAGATTAAGTATTATTGATTTAGAAGGCGGACACCAACCACTTTCATATGAAAATGAACGTTACTGGTTAACTTTCAACGGTGAAATCTATAATTATATTGAACTACGTGAAGCATTAGTTGCTGATGGTTATGAATTTAAAACAGATTCTGATTCAGAAGTCATTTTAGGTATGTATGCTAAGTACGGTGCAGAAGCTGTTAAGCAATTCCGCGGAATGTTTGGATTTGTTATCTGGGATACGCAAGAAAAAACACTTTTTGCTGCCCGTGATCAATTTGGGATTAAACCATTTTATTACGCTATAGCAGATGACAATTTTTATTATGGTTCGGAAAGTAAAGCTATTTATAAAGTTTTAAAAAATAAGACATTTGATAAAGATGCACTTCAAGATTATATGACATTCCAATTTGTACCAGAACCAGAAACGTTAACTAAAGAAATTGATATGTTACAACCTGGACATTATTTAACGAAAAAATTAGGCGAGAAGCCAGTCATTACACGATATTTTTCTGCCGAATTTCATCCAGTAGTTCGTCCAGAAGAGACATATATTAAACGTATTAAAGACGTCTTAATTGATTCAGTTGATAAGCATATGCGTGCCGATGTACCAGTTGGTTCATTCTTATCTGGTGGAATTGATTCGTCTATTATTGTTGCTATTGCTAAAGAATTAAATCCAAAATTAGAAACAATTTCAGTTGGATTTGAACGTGAAGGCTATAGTGAAATAGATGTTGCGCAAGAAACCGCAGAAAAATTAAATGTCGCTAATTTTAGTTCTGTTATTACGGCTGAAGCATTTATGAAGGCTTTTCCACATTTTATTTGGAATATGGATGATCCCTTGGCTGATCCGGCTGCTGTGCCTCAATATTTCCTTGCTAAAGAGGCCAGAAAACGTGTTAAAGTTGCATTGACGGGTGAAGGTGCTGATGAACTATTTGGTGGTTACACTATTTATCATGAACCTGAATCATTAAAAGGATTTAAATACACTAAACCAATTAATGGTGCGTTGAATAAAATTGCTCAAATGATGCCTAAAGGGATGCGTGGACAAAGTTTCCTTCTTCGAGGCACGACACCAATGGAGGATCGTTACGTTGGTAATGCTTTTATTTTTAATGAAAAAGAAAAAGAAGCATTCTTTAAAGACTATAATAAAAATCATCCATTCCAAAGTATTACTGGCCAATATTATAATGCATCAAAAGATTACAATAAAATAGATCAAATGCAATTTATTGATATGCATACATGGTTAAATGGAGATTTATTGCATAATGCCGATCGTACAACAATGGCACACAGCATAGAATTGAGAACACCATTTTTGGATAAAGAAGTTTTTGCAGTTGCTTCTGAAGTGCCTGCAGATTTGAGAATTGCACATGGAACAACCAAGTATGCTTTACGCAAAGCTGCTGAAGGTATCGTTCCTGACCATGTTTTAAATCGTAAAAAATTAGGTTTCCCTGTGCCTATTCGTTTTTGGTTAAAAGACGAAATGTATGACTGGGCTAAACAAATTATTAATGATTCTCAAACAGATGAATTTTTTAACAAACAATATTTCATAGATTTATTGGATGAACATCGTGCTGGTGTTAGAGATAACTCCAGAAAAATATGGACTGTCTTAACATTTATGGTATGGCATCGTATTTACATTGAAAGTGACATATTAGAAGATAGTAAAACAGTAACAGAAAAAGCTAAATAATAAATAGTGGGAGTTCAAAATAATGACAATTATGGTTCAGAAGTTTGGTGGCACATCGGTTCAAGACGATGAGTCGAGACGAGCAGCTTTAAAACACGTAAAATATTCAGTTGATAAAGGGTATCAAGTCGTTGTCGTTGTTTCAGCAATTGGGCGTAAAGGTGCACCTTATGCAACTGATTCATTATTAGGACTTGTCGATGGAGAGCAATCATTACTTTCTAATAGAGAACTTGATATGATTGTTTCTGTTGGTGAAACTATTTCTGCCGCAGTTTTTTCTGAATTATTGAATAAGGAAGGCATTAAAGCTGCTGCTTTAACAGGGCAGGATGCTGGAGTTGAAACAACTGATGAATTTCAGAATGCTAAAGTAATTAACATTAATACTGATTTAATTGATGAGGCATTTAAAGATGCTGATGTTTTAGTTGTGACTGGGTTCCAAGGTGCTACAAGTAAAGGTCAAACGACGACTATTGGGCGTGGTGGAAGTGATACGACAGCTGCATTACTTGGAGCAGCATTAGATGCTGAACGTGTCGATATTTTTACTGACGTGTCAGGGATGATGACTGCCGATCCTAGATTAGTTACAAAGGCAAAATTTCTAGAAACAGTCAGTTATGAAGAAGTTGCAAATATGGCTCATGAAGGTGCGAAAGTTATCCATCCTCGTGCAGTGGAAATTGCGCAACAAGCCCATGTTCCAGTTCGGATTCGCTCAACTTGGCAAAGTCCTGAAGAGATGGGAACCCTTGTGACCGACCGAAACTTAGGTGTAAAGCATTATCGTAGTGTAACTGGTATTGCTCATGTGACTGGACTCAGTCAATTTACAATTAAAACAGTTAATCATGCTCCAAAAGATGTTTTTAATTTGATGTCCAATAATAATTTGAGCGTTGATTTTATTAATATCTCACCTGGCAAAGTCCTCTTTAATTTGTTCAATGATGATGAAAAAAAAGCTAAACAACTTTTAGTAGATGCTGGAATTGATGTCTCAGTGCTTCCAAACTGTGCGAAAGTTTCAATTGTGGGAGCGGGGATGACTGGAACACCAGGTGTTACGGCCAAAATTGTAACAGCACTAGCTGAGAAGGATATTAATATTCTTCAAACAACTGATAGTTATACGACAATTTGGATTTTAGTTCAACAGGACGATTTAAAAACTGCTGTTAATGCATTACATGATGTCTTTTTAAGCAGTATCTAAAAGGGGTAATTTATGAAACTTTTACCATTTTTTGGAACTTGGTATGGGTCGATAATTTTAATATTTGGATATATTCTAATTTTAACTTTACTTAAACGTATTTTACGTAAAAATTGGCCTAAACGGTTGCAAATCATTGATTTTTTACCACCATTACTTCTTTTATTGACACATATTTTATCAGTACGAGAGTTTAATTTATCGATTACACCATTTATAATATTTTCTTGGTGCTTAATTGGTATTGCTAGTGCGCTTATGTATGCGTATCGAGATGGAGAATTAATTTATGCAAAATTTTTCAAGACCATTTGGAAAATTACTGATATTTATATGCTTGGATGGTACCTCTTAATGCTTCTCTTTTTAGTACTATTTTAAGGATATCGTCCTACATTTTTAATTATAAGTAATGTAAAAAACACTTAATCTAAAAAGGATTGAGTGTTTTTTTGTATATTATCATTTAAAATCATAATATTGGGGAATTCAGTGGTGGAATGTGGGGCATTGTGGTAAAATTTAAATAGTTACTATGAAGGGGGGCTGTACACAATGTTTATGGGCGAATTTAAACACACTTTAGATACTAAAGGTAGATTAATTATTCCAGCTAAATTTCGTGAGGAATTAGGTGAGAAATTTGTTATTACTCGAGGTATGGATGGTTGTTTATTCGGATATACACAAACAGAGTGGACACTCCTAGAAGAAAAGCTTAAAACACTCCCTTTAACAAAAAAAGATTCACGGGCTTTTGTAAGATTTTTATATTCTGCAGCTACAGAATGTGAATTTGATAAACAAGGCCGTATTAATATTCCAGTTCCTTTAAGAACACATGCTGATTTAGAAAAAAAATGTGTGCTAGTAGGTGTTTCAAACAGATTCGAAGTATGGAGTGAAGATCGATGGAATAGTTTTTCAGAGAGTGCATCAGAAAATTTTGATGAAATTGCAGAAAATATGATTGATTTTGGATTTTAAATAACACGTATGAAAGGGGATAAAACTATGACGACATTTGAACATGAAACAGTACTACTAAATGAAGCAGTAGATGGGTTGGCTATTAAACCAGATGGTATATATGTTGATTGTACTTTGGGTGGCGGTGGACATAGTGCCCTAATCCTGTCTCAACTAAGTACGGAGGGACATTTATATGCTTTTGACCAAGATCAAACAGCGATTACTTATAATGAAGGGCATTTAAAAAAATACATAGAAAATGGACAAGTTACGTTTATTAAACGCAATTTTAAAGATTTAAAAGCCGCGTTACTGGAACTTAATGTCACGGAAGTAGATGGTGTACTCTATGACTTAGGTGTATCATCCCCACAATTTGATGTCGCAGAACGAGGCTTCAGTTATCAGCACGATGCGCCGTTAGATATGAGGATGGATTTAAGTGCAGAATTAACAGCTAAAGAGATTGTTAATAATTGGACATATCAAGAACTTATTAGAATCTTTTTTAGATATGGTGAAGAAAAATTTGCAAAGTCAATTGCTCGTCAGATTGAAAATGCTAGAGAAAATGAAGAAATTGTTACAACTAGTCAATTAGTTGAATTAATTAAAATGGGTATTCCGGCTCGTGCAAGACGAACAGGTGGGCACCCTGCTAAAAAAGTTTTTCAAGCTATTCGAATTGCGGTTAATGATGAATTGGGTGTTTTAGAAGATTCATTAGAGCAAGCAATTGATTTAATTAATGTTAAGGGGCAAGTTAGCGTTATTACATTTCAGTCATTAGAAGATAGATTGGTCAAAACGATGTTTAAGGAACGAACAAGTTTACCAGAGTTACCACCGGGTTTACCTGTAATTCCAGATAATATTCAGCCAAATTATGCACTAGTTAATAAAAAGCCAATTTTACCATCAGAATTAGAATTACAGAATAATAGGCGTGCACATTCAGCAAAATTGAGAATTATAAAACGATTGAAAAAATAATATTTTATAATAAAGGGGTTACATATCATGGCACAAAATAGCACAGCACGACAAATGCCAAGAGAATATAAAGAAAATCCAAGACAACAACCTATACATAAAAAAACAGTGGGATCACAAAGTGTTGCATTTTCTAGAATTGAAAAATCATTATTTGGTTTAATTGGTGCAATTTCTTTGGTACTTATGCTTATGCTAGTTTCATCTCAGGTAGAGTTGTCTAATAGTAGTCAATTTTTACAAAATATTAACAGCGAAATAACAGCTATTCAAACTAAGAGTTCTGATTTGACACAAGAAGTGAACGAACTTGCCAGTAATGATCGATTAAATAGTATCGCTAATAAAAATGGTCTTAATTTAAGTGAGAGTAGAATAAGGAATGTAACGAAATGAATAATCAAAAGCAACGGATGATAAATGACATGAAAAAGAAACGTAGAAATAGGCAAAGGTTTGGTGTGCTACTAATCCTGGCCGTTTTAGCGATTCTTTTGATGTTTATCATTCGTTTTTCTTATATTGTAATAGGTGGAAAAGTTTCAGATGTTAATTTAAGTAGCCAAACACAGGCACTTTATGAAAATAGTCGAATTGATAAAGCAAATAGAGGAACCATTTATGATGATTCAAATCAACCGATTGCTGAAGATACAACAAACTACTCAATTTATGCAGTTCTATCAAAATCATATGTTGGTGCAAATAACAAAGCGTTATACGTTACTGATAAGAGTAAAGCTGCAAAAGTTATTAGTGATGCGATTGGAATGAAAGAATCTAAAGTTTACAATATTTTGAATGCAAAAAAAGGAACTTACCAAGTTGAATTTGGTAATTCTGGTAAAAACTTATCTTTGGAAACAAAAAACAAGATAGAATCAGCAGATTTAAAAGGTATTTATTTCACTGAAACACAAGCAAGATTATATCCAAATGGTGTTTTTGCATCACATTTAATTGGTGTGACAAAAAGCACTTCAAAAAAAGGTGATTCAACTTTATCTGGTGTAATGGGACTAGAATTAGCATTTAATAAACAATTAAGTGGAACAGACGGGTTAAAAAAGGTCCAAAAAGATAGTTATGGTTACCAACTACCAAACTCAAAGACAAAAACAAAAAAAGTTGAAAATGGAAATAATATTTATACAACCATTGATACAAAATTACAAACGTATCTTGAAACAACTCTAACTAACGTACAAAAAACATATAATCCTAAATCAATGAATGTTGTTATAATGAATGCTAAAAATGGAAAAATTTTGGCAGGAAGTCAACGGCCTACATTTAATGCAGATACCAAAAGTGGTATTTCAAAGATGTGGCGTAATACGCTAATTGAAGATAGTTATGAACCTGGCTCGACTATGAAAGTATTTACAATGGCAGCTGCTATTGAAAATAATGCCTACAATGAGAATGCCGTCTATAAATCAGGTGTTTTAAAAGTGGGAACTAAGATTGTTCCTGATTGGAATACATCTGGTTGGGGTTTAATCACTTATCGTGAAGGTTTCGCTCGTTCAAGTAATGTTGGTATGGCTAAGTTGGAACAAGCGATGGGGCATACTGCTTGGCTTAAATATATTAAAAAATTTGGTTTCCTGGAAAGTACAAATCTGGGATTAGCTAATGAAGCAAAAGGTAGTATTGAATTTCAATACCCAATTGAACAAGCAGATACAGCTTTTGGTCAAGGAATAAATGTGACAACTATGCAAATGATGCAAGGTTTTACGGCATTTGCAAACAACGGTAAGATGATCAAACCAACGCTTGTGGATAAAATTGTAGATCCTAATACTGGAAAAACAACGTATCAAGCTAAAACAACAAATTTAGGACAAGTTATTAAAAAATCAACGTCTAAAGAAGTATTAAGCATGATGCAAGATGTTATCTACAAAAATTATGGGACCGGTAATGCCTTTAAAATTGATGGTTACAAGATAGCTGCAAAAACAGGAACTGCCCAAATTTCGGATCCAAATGGAACTGGATATCTAACGGGTGATGCAAATTATGTCTTTTCAGTTGTAGGTATGGCGCCGGCCAAAGATCCAAAATATATTATGTATGTAACGATGAAACAACCACAAAATATGCAAGGTACCAGTGGTAATGCTATTTTGGCACAAATATTTAATCCATTGATGAAGAGGACTTTAGAAGAAGACAGTTCAACAGCGGTATCAACTGCAAAGACTAATGTAACAGTAGCAGACGTTACAAATAGTTCAACTTCATCAGCTAAAACAAAATTAAACGAACAAAATCTAGATATTGCAGTTATCGGACATGGCAGAACGGTAGCTAATCAGTATCCACCTGCTGGAACGACTGTATTATCCGGACGTAAAATATTGTTATTAACAAATGGTGAAATGATTATGCCTGATTTAACCGGTTGGTCAAAGAGTGATGCGGTGAATGCTGCAGAATTAATGAAACTAAACTTAACGACAACGGGTAGTGGTTATGTAGCAGCTCAAAGTATTAAGGCGAATACAGTTGTTAAAAAATCAACTATGGTGAAATTAACGTTAAAATAAAAAGGTGAATATAGATATGAGAGCAGATAAATTAATCCAAAGTTTAAAATTTAAACGAGTATCAACGGCGATTGATTCAGAGTTAGATATTAAGCTATTAACACAAGATACAAGAGAAGTTGTTGAAGATAGTCTATTTGTTGCTGTTGAAGGTTATACAGTTGATGGACATGATTTTGTGAATCAAGCGGTTGAAAAAGGTGCGAAGATTATTATTGCTCGTAAACCAGTTGATGTACCTGTTCCAGTCGTTTATGTCCAAGATACAAATCGTGCGATGGCAATTCTTGCCGATGCATTTTATGGCGTCCCAAGTCAGCAGATGAGAATGATTGGTGTTACTGGTACAAATGGTAAGACGACTGTTACACATTTGATTGAACAAATTTATCGTGACTTAAATCAAAAAACAGGTTTAATCGGTACAATGTATCGTAAAATAAATGATACACTGTATCCTTCGAATAATACAACTCCAGATGTTATTACATTGCAAAGAACTTTAGCACAAATGAAACAAGAAAAAGTTGAAACTGTTGCAATGGAAGTTTCTTCACATGCGTTAGTCTTAGGACGTGTATGGGGTATTGATTTTGATATCGCAGTTTTTACAAATTTGACACAAGATCATTTAGATTTTCATAAAACAATGGAAAATTATGCACATGCAAAAAGTATGTTATTTGCTCAGTTGGGTAATCATTATACTGAATCAGGCGACTCAAAAGTGGCTGTTTTAAATTTTGATGACCCAGTGGCTCGAACGTTTACTCAGTTTACTTCTGCTCAAATATTATCTTACGGTATCGAAAATGATGATGCCATGATTCAAGCTAAAAATATTGAAATTAAGAGTCATGGAACTGAGTTTGATTTAATTCTTTTTGGTGAAACAACTCATGTTACAATGCAATTAATCGGCTTGTTTAATGTTTATAATATGCTTGCTGCGTTTAGTGCCGCATATGCTGCTGGACTTGATGAAACACAAATTATTAAATCACTTGAAAAAGTGACTGGTGTTAAAGGTCGTTTTCAATTAGTGCCTTCTAAAACGGGTATCAGTGTAATTGTAGATTACGCGCACACACCAGATGGGTTATTAAATGTCTTAGAGACAATACAAGATTTTGCACAAAATAAAATTTATTGCATTGTTGGCTGCGGTGGTGATCGTGATAAAGGAAAACGTCCTAAAATGGCAAAAATTGCTGCTGACCATAGTGATTACCCAGTATTTACTATGGATAATCCTAGAACTGAAGATCCTAAGGAAATTATGGCAGACATGCTGACTGGAATTCCAGAAAATAGAGCAACTGTTATAATGGATCGACACGATGCAATTGCTCAAACAATAAAAAAGGCGCAACCAGGAGATGTTATTTTAATTGCTGGTAAAGGTCATGAAGATTATCAAATTCTTGGTCGAGAAAAAGTGCATTTTGACGATGTTGAAGAAGCATCGGGAGCATTAAATAAAAAATAAGAATTGAGTGAGGATAAGACAATGACTAAACCAGAAATGTTTATACCGTTGGTAAGTGGATTCGCATTAACGTTTATGTTTATGCCATTATTTATTGGCTATTTTAGAATACGTAAACAAGGGCAAATGATTAGAGAAGAAGGACCAAAATGGCATGAGAAAAAGTCTGGTACACCAACAATGGGTGGATTTGTCTTTAATATTGCTATTATTATTACTGCAATTTGGACAGGTATATGGGCTAATTCTATGACACCAGCGATGATGATTATGATTTTCATCTTATTTTTATATGCTATTTTAGGATTTTGGGATGACAGTATCAAATTATTCAAACGACAAAATGAAGGTTTAAAGCCTTGGCAAAAATTATTGGGTCAAATAGTTGGTGGATTAATCTTCACCGTCGTTTATGTCCATGAACATTTGCCACTTGCAATTAATGTCTTTGGTTTTGGTGAGGTCTCAATCGGTATTCTTTATGCTGTATTCATTATTATTTGGCTTGTTGGATTCTCTAATGCGGTTAATTTAACTGATGGAATTGACGGTCTTGTTTCAGGTCAATCAATTATTGCATTCGGTGCATATGCAGTTGTTGCGCAAGTACAACAACAAAAGGATGTACTTATTTTTTGTTTATCTGTCATTGGCGCATTAATTGCGTTCATTTGGTTTAATCATAAACCAGCTAAAGTTTTCATGGGAGATATGGGATCGTTAGCATTAGGTGGTGCATTAGCAACCGTTTCAATTTTATTACACCAAGAACTATCACTCATTTTTATTGGTATTATATTTGTTTGTGAGACGGCAAGTGTTATTTTACAAGTAGCTTCATTTAAATTAACAGGTAAACGCATATTCAAGATGAGCCCAATTCATCATCATTTTGAAATGAGTGGTTGGAATGAATGGAAAATTGATATTGTCTTTTGGACTATTGGGTTAATTGCTGCGATTTTAACGTTACTAGTCATTTTATAAAGGGAGATTTAATTGGAATGAAAAATATTACGAATTATCAAAATAAAAAGGTTCTAGTTGTAGGTTTAGCAAAGAGTGGCTTGAATGCAGCCAAACTTTTAAAAGATTTAGGCGCATTTGTGACTGTGAATGATCATAAAAATATTGATGATAACCCTGAAGCTAAAGAGCTTTTGGCTGAAGGAATCAAAGTGATTACGGGCGGACACCCACTCTCTTTACTAGATGAGGATTTTGAGTTAGTCGTAAAAAACCCTGGAATTCCATATACAAATTTACTTATTGAAAAGGCAATGGAAAAAGGTTTACCTATTATTACAGAACCAGAGCTTGCTTATGAAATTTCTGAAGCGCCAATGATCGGGGTTACAGGAACGAATGGTAAGACAACTACAACGACGCTGATTTCATTGATGTTAAATCAAGAAAGAAAGCAAGGACGTGCATTTGTCGCTGGAAATATTGGTGTTCCATCTGTTGCCGTAGCAAAAAAGGTAACCAAAAATGATATTATTGTAGCTGAATTATCAAGTTTTCAATTATGTGGCATTGATAAATTGAAACCAGAAATAGCCGTTATTACTAATATTTATGAGGCACATACGGATTACCATAAAACTCGAGAAAATTATGTGAAAGCAAAAATGAGAATAACTGAAAATCAAGATTCTAGTGATTTTCTTGTTGTCAATTGGGATTTAAAAGAACTTCGTGAACTAGCTAAAACAAGTTCTGCTAACATTGTGCCATTTTCTAGATTAGATGAAATTGAAACAGGGGCTTATGTAAAAGACGGAAATATTTACTATCAGAATGAATTCATTATGAAATCGGATGAAGTTAATATTCCTGGTGAACATAATATTGAAAATGCGCTTGCAGCTATCGTAACTGCTAAAATTAAAGGTGTAACAAATACTGCTATTCAAGAAGTATTATCGACATTTACAGGAGTACGCCACCGTACACAGTTTGTTAGCGCATGGCATAATCGCAAATTCTATAATGATTCAAAGGCAACTAATATTGAAGCAACTGAGATGGCTGTAAAAGGATTTTCGAATCCAATTATACTATTAGCTGGTGGATTAGATAGAGGATTTACGTTTGAAAAATTGGTGCCTGTACTTAAAGCACATGTAAAAGCAATGATTGTTTTCGGTGAAACAGCTGATTTAATGCGAAATGCTGGAGAAGCGGCAGGTATTACTCAAATTAAGCAAGTCACTGATGTTGTTGCAGCTGTTCCCGAAGCATATAAATTAAGTGATAACAATGATATTATATTGTTATCCCCAGCAGCAGCTAGTTGGGATCAATATCCTTCATTTGAAGTACGTGGTGACAAATATATTGAAGCGGTTGAAAAATTAATGCAAGTAGAGGATAAATAAAATGAAAATTATTGTTTCTGGTGGTGGCACTGGCGGGCATATTTACCCTGCGTTGGCCCTTATTGAAGCGCTAAAAGTAAAAGATCCAACGGCTGAATTTTTATATGTTGGGACTGAAAAAGGACTTGAGAGCCGAATCGTTCCAGATAATGGAATTCCATTTAAAACAATTAAAATTCAAGGATTTAAAAGATCGTTATCAGTAGAAAATATTAAGACAGTCCAACTATTTTTAAAAAGTGTGAAAGACGCAAAGAAAATGATTAAAGAATTTAAACCAGACATTGTTATTGGAACAGGCGGTTACGTATGTGGTGCAGTGGTTTATGCTGCTGCTCGATTACATATTCCAACTATTGTTCATGAACAAAATAGTGTTGCAGGTGTAACAAATAAATTTTTGAGCCACTTTGTTGATAAAGTAGCTATTTCTTTTGAATCAGTTGCAGATCAATTTCCTAAGAAAAAAGTTGTTTTCACAGGGAATCCCCGCGCACAACAGGTTGTAAATGAAACAGAAATTGAAGCATTATCGCAATATGGATTATTAGATGATGTACCAACGATGTTAGTTTTTGGTGGTTCAAGAGGAGCTGCGAAAATTAATCAAGCAATGGTTGAAGCAATTCCTGAATTAAATAAAAAACCATATCAAATTTTATTTGTTACAGGTAACGTTCACTACGATAAAATTATGAATGATTTAAACGGGATAGAATTAAATAAAAATATTGTGATAAAACCATATTTAAATAATATGCCTAATTTATTAAGCCATATTTCTGTCATTTTAGGACGTGCTGGTGCAACAAGTATAGCAGAAATAACTGCACTTGGATTACCATCTATTTTGGTGCCTAGCCCTTATGTTACAAATAATCATCAAGTAAAAAATGCAATGAGTCTAGTTGATAATAATGCAGCTAAGCTTATTACTGAGGATAAGTTAACGGGATCAAAATTGGTCATGGTTTCAGATGAAATGATGCTCAATACTGATGTGAGAAGACAGATGGCTAATAATTCACGTAAAATGGGTGTGCCCAATGCTGCAGATAATCTAATTAAGGTTATGGAAGATTTAATCAAAATTAAAGAATAAGTTAGGAGGCCAAATAAGATGTCAAAAAATAAATTCTTAAAAAGAAAAAAAGCTGAATTGACACCTTGGGAGGCCTTACAAGAGAAAAAAAAGAAGAAAAATAAACGATTCGATTTTTTTGGAAACCCCAAAACAATTAGTGACCGATTACCAAAATTAAAAAAATATCAACATCATGCCCTAAAACAAAAATTAATTATTATAATTGGTTCGTTTCTGATTATTGGTTTAATTGCACTATATTTTATTTCACCATTAAGTAAAATACAAAATATTAGTATTTCAGGTGAAAAAACAGTTTCAAAAGTACAAGTAGAAAATGCTAGTAATTTACACATTAATGATCCATTATCCCACGCGTTTTTTAGAAAAAAAGCTATTTTAAAGGATATAAAAAAAGAATTGCCACAGGTGAAGTCACTAACTGTTAGCCATAATAAATGGAATGGTGTTAAACTTTCTATTAATGAATATGATCTTGCAGGATATATTTATAAAAATAAAACATACTATCAATTATTTTTGAATGGGACAATTGGAAGTAAGAAATTTGACCAACCAGTGGGGAATTATCCTACGTATTCTAAGTTTAATCAAACAAATATATTGCAAAAAATGGTTAAACAATATAAAAAAATTCCGATGAAAATCAGAAATGGAATATCAGAAATCGATTATCAACCATCCAAAGTGAATAATCAGCGAATATATATATACATGAATGACAGAAATAAAATTATTGCTAATATTGATAATTTTGCCGATAAAATGGCTTTCTATCCAAGTATCTCATCTAAAATGAAGAAAAAAGGTGTCGTTGATTTAGAAGTGGGTGCATATTCTTATCCATATAATAAGAAAAGTTAACAAAGTTGGTATGGCCTATGGGATATCCTTTCTAAATCAGGTCTTAATGTGGTAAAATATGAGTACTATATCTTATAAAAAATAATATTAAAAGCAAGCTGTAAGGAGGTTCTTTTTCAGATGGGTAACGCAGGTATATATGTGGGGTTAGATATCGGTACGACATCAATTAAAGTTATCGTTTCTGAATACGTTAATGGTCAATTGAACGTAATTGGTATTGGTAATGAACGCTCACAAGGTTTGAATAGGGGAATTGTAGTCGATATTGATAAGGCTGTAATTTCAGTACAAAAAGCTATTAAACAAGCTGAAGAAAAAGCAAATATTCAGATTCACGAAGTACATGTTGGTATTCCTGCTAATTTATTACAAATTATTCCTTGTAACGGCATGATTGCCGTTTCAGATGAATCAAAAGAAATTACAAATGAAGATGTTGTGAATGTTGCGAGTGCAGCATTAGTTCAAAATTTACCACCAGAAAGAGATATCATTGATATTATTGCTGATGAATTTGTAGTTGATGGATTTGATGGCATTAAGGATCCTCGTGGTATGATTGGTGTGAGATTAGAAATGCATGGATCAGTTTATACTGGCCCAAAAACAATTATTCATAATTTAAAAAAATGTGTTGAAAATGCTGGGCTAACTATCAGAGAAACAATCGTGAACCCATTAGCACTTGCATCAGTTGCGATGTCAGATGGCGAAAGAGACTTTGGTACTGTACTTATTGATCTCGGTGGTGGTCAAACGACTGCTTCAGTGATTCATGATCATAAGTTGAAATTTACATACGTGGACCAAGAGGGTGGCGATTTTGTCACGAAAGATATCTCAGTGGTTCTTAATACATCTGTTGAAAATGCTGAAAAATTGAAACGCAATTATGGATTTGCTAATTCTGAGTTAGCATCAGAAGATGATGTTTTCCCAGTTGATGTTGTTGGACAAAGTGAGCCAATCAATATCTCTGAAAAATATTTAGCAGAGATTATTGAAGCAAGAATCTCTCAAATCTTAGATAAAATAAAAAGTTCATTAGATGCTATCAAGGCGTTAGAATTACCAGGTGGCGTTATCTTAACTGGTGGTCTTGCAGCTTTACCAGGAATTACAGAATTAGCATCAGAAATTTTGCAAGTTCAAGTTAAAACCTACGTCCCTGATCAAATGGGATTACGCTATCCTTCATTTGCACAAGCCTTAGGATTGATTAATTATGCAGTCGAGCAAGATGAAGTCACATTATTAGTGAAAAGTGCAATGGGACTTGATATTGATCAATTAAGTTATAGTATTGTTGAACCAGACAACGAAAAACCTAAGAAGCAAGAAGTAAAAAACAAAGTTAAAAAAACTAGAAAACCAAAAACATCAGGGGATCCATTAAAATCAGTTAAAAACTTTTTTAATGAATTTTTCGATTAAATAGGAGGAAGTAAGTAATGGAATTTTCTTTGGACTCAAGTGAAGATAAAGGCGCAGTAATAAAAGTAATTGGTGTCGGTGGCGCTGGTGGTAATGCTGTTAATCGTATGATTGATGAAAATGTTTCAGGTGTTGAGTTTATTGCATTAAATACTGATGTTCAGGCATTGGAAAGCTCAAAGGCAGAAATTAAAATTCAATTGGGTCCTAAATTGACTCGTGGATTAGGTGCTGGTGCAACTCCAGATATTGGTAGTAAAGCTGCACAAGAAAGTGAAGAAGCAATTATCGAAGCTATTGATGGCGCTGATATGATTTTCGTTACTGCTGGAATGGGTGGTGGAACAGGAACAGGAGCTGCTCCTGTTGTAGCTAAAATCGCTAAAGATCAAGGCATTTTAACAGTCGGAATTGTAACACGTCCATTTACATTTGAAGGACCTAAACGTAGCCGTTTTGCTGCTGAAGGAATAGCTAATCTGAGAGATCAAGTTGATACGTTAGTTGTTATTGCTAATAACCGTTTACTTGAAATCATTGACAAGAAGACACCGATGCTTGAAGCATTCCAAGAAACAGATAATGTTTTACGTCAAGGTGTTCAAGGTATTTCTGAATTAATTACATCACCCGGTTTAATTAATTTAGATTTTGCTGATGTTAAAACAGTGATGGCTGATCAAGGAACTGCATTAATGGGAATTGGATCTGCTACTGGTGAAAATAGAACTGCTGAAGCAACAAAAAAAGCAATTTCTTCGCCATTACTCGAAGTTTCAATTGATGGTGCAAAACAAGTTCTACTTAATATCACCGGTGGTGCTGATATGAGTCTTTTCGAAGCGCAAGAAGCTTCTGAAATTATTTCACAAGCTGCAACTGATGAAATTAATATTATTTTTGGAACGTCAATTAATGAAGACCTAGGTGATGAAATCGTCGTAACAGTTATTGCAACTGGTATTGATGATGTTAAAGAAGAAAAAAAAGCCACAGTTCGTACACGAACATTACCAAGAACTGATGCACCTAAAGCAACATTAGCTGAAAAGCAAGAAGATCGTTTTGACGATTGGGATATTATGCACCCATCAAGTCAACCTGAAGAAAAAAAATCAACAGAATTTGAAAATGTTGAAAAACCAAATTTTGATGTCTTTAAGAATGATATCAAAACTGATGATTTAGCAACAAATAATGATGATAGTTTAAGTACACCACCGTTTTTCAGAAAACGACGTAAAGATTAATTAAATGAATCAATGGGGAGGTTACGGATATTATGGCTTTTGAAAAAATTGGTCGTTTTTTTGGGTTAGCTGAAGAAGATGATTTTGAAAATGATGATTACCAAACCGAAGAGTCTATGCGGACTTCGTCATTGAATCAAAGTAATAAAGTCGTTTCGATAAATGGTAAATATAGTCAACCACAAAAAATTAATTTATTTGAACCTAGAATTTATTCTGATGTTAAGGATATTGCAACGCATTTAATGCAAAATCAAGCAATCGTCGTAAATTTTCAAAAAATGGATGAAGTTCAATCTAAACGGATTGTTGATTTCTTGTCCGGAACAATTTTTGCTATTAACGGAACAATTCAAAGAATTGGCGATAATATTTTTCTTTGTACACCAAACTCATTTACTGTTGAAGGAAATATGGCAGATAATATTTTTGAAAAATTCGAATAAAAGAAAAATCGAGGTATACAAATGATTGAGTTTATTACATTTCTAGCTAAAGTGATTACGTGGGCTTTTGATGCTTATGAGCTAGCAATTATCATTTACGTTTTAATGTCATGGTTTCCAGGCGCTTATAATACGCCGGTTGGCCATTTCTTAAGTAAAATTTGTCAACCATACCTTGCATTTTTTGACCGTTTTATCCCGGCAATTGGGGGTATTAGTTTTTCACCAATTATTGCGATAATCGCGCTAAGCTTCATCCAAAATGGGGTTATGGGACTTCTGACTACTTTGATTCGTCTTTATGTTGGAGGCTAATGATATATGAATGATACAATTTACCAACATTTCAGGTCCGACGAAAAAGAAATTATTGATACATTGTCAGATTATATCGAGCAAGCTAAATCAGAGTACAGGGCAGTTCTAACTCATTTTTTAAATCCTAGAGAGGCACATATTGCGACCTATCTATTAGGCCAAAATGACGAAATTAGTTTAAAATTATTTGGTGGCACGAAAGAAGCTGAACGAAAAAGATTACTTTTTTATCCAGCGTATTTCGATGTTCAAGATAGTGATTTTGATTTACAACTTATTGAAATTAAGTATCCAATAAAATTTGCTACCTTAAAACATGGACAAATTTTGGGAACTTTGGCTAATGCGGGATTAGATAGAGAAGTACTTGGTGATATTTTAACAGATGGTCAGCAATGGCAGGTTGTTGTTGAAAAAAAGATGGCTAATTATTTGATTAGTCAAGTTGATCGTATTGGTAAAATTAAGGTATCACTTGAAGAGATTCCTTTTTCACAAACGGTGAGTGTCACAGATGAGTGGCAATCGCAAAATGAATTAGTTTCATCGTTACGAATCGATTCAGTCATATCAGCTGTTTATAATATGTCTCGACAAAACGCCAAAAATTTAGTTAATTCTGAAAAAGTTAGTTTAAATTGGCAAGTTATTAATAAGCCTGATTATGAATTAGCAGAGTTTGATGTTTTGTCAATTCGTGGTTTTGGACGAATCAAGTTAGATTTTATTGCAGGTATGACTAGAAAAGATAAATATAAATTAGAGTTATCAATATTAAAAAAATAAATTTTGAAGGACGTGCAAAATGACTTTAAGTCCATTAGATATTCATAATAAAGAATTTAACGTAAAATTACGAGGCTATGATCAAGACCAGGTTAATGATTTTCTAGATAAAATTATTAAAGATTATGAAATAACGTTAAAAGAAAATGAAAATTTAACTGAAGAAGTTAAAACTAGTAATGAAAAGTTAGAATACTTTAATGATTTAAAAGATTCTTTAAATCAATCAATTATTGTTGCTCAAGAAGCTGCTGATCGCGTTAAGGTTAATGCTAAGCGTGAATCTGAAATTATTAATAAAGAATCACAAAAGCAAGGTCATGATATTATTGATGAAGCGAATGAAAAAGCTAAACATATTATTGATATGGCTTCAGAAAAAGCTAAAAAATTAGCTGTTGAGACTGATGACTTGAAGAAACAAGCACGTATTTTCCGTCAACGTTTAAAAGTTATGATGGAATCACAATTAGAAGTTGTTAAAAGTTCTGATTGGGACGAAATTTTAAAACAAGGCGAGACAAGCACATATTCTGAAATTCAAGACGTTTTAAAACGTGAAGAAGACAAAGAAAAACGTGAAGCCAAAGAAATAAAAGAATCAGTTAATAATAATGACGATATTGTTGTTACAGAAATTATTGCTGAATCAGATGCAAATGAAGATTCTGAGCAAAATGATCAAGATACAATGGTCATTTTCCCAGATAATAAATAAATTTGAGAATAACAATTATATGATACATTTTTAGCGAGTCGATGATAGTGGAAGGTCGATAATAAGTATTATATAATTTATCATCTCAACGATTTCATTAAACTGAAATGATCAAGTAAGTTTAATCGGCTTCATCTCCGTTATCACGATGATTGAGTGAAATTTAACGTTATATAATGTTAAGTTTCTAAATTTGGGTGGTAACACGAAGACTTCGTCCCTTGTAACGGAGTCTTTTTGTGTATAATGAAATAAAATAACTTTTAAAAGGAGTTTATAATATGAAAATGAAAGAAACCTTAAACTTAGGTAAGACAGAATTTCCAATGCGTGGAAATTTACCAGTTAAAGAAGCAGAGCGTGAAGATGCATGGAGACAAAACGGTGTTTATGAACTAAGACAAAAGTTAAATGAAAAGAAACCAAGTTTCATTTTACATGATGGACCTCCATACGCTAATGGTAATATCCATATGGGACATGCTTTAAATAAGATTACGAAGGATATTATCGTTCGTTCAAAATCAATGATGGGCTTCAGATCACCTTTTGTTCCTGGCTGGGATACTCATGGCCTTCCTATTGAACAACAATTGGTTAAACAAGGTGTTGATCGTAAAACCATGTCAAAAGCTGATTTTCGTGAATTATGTGAAAAATATGCTTTGGAGCAAGTTAATTTGCAACGCGAAGATTTTAAACGTTTAGGCGTTGCAGCTGAATGGGATAGCCCATACATGACTTTACAACCTGAATTTGAAGCTGAAGAAATCAGAATGTTTGGTGAAATGGCTGAAAAAGGTTACATCTATAAAGGTAAAAAACCAATTTATTGGTCACCATCGTCTGAATCAGCATTAGCTGAAGCAGAGATTGAATACCACGATATTAAATCACCATCAATGTATATTACATTTGATGTAGTTGATGGGAAAGATATTTTAGATACAGATACAAAAATGATTATCTGGACAACAACACCATGGACAATTCCAGCTAATTATGGTGTCGCTGTACATCCTGATTATAAATATATCCAAATTAATGCTGATGGGAAAAAATATGTTGTCGCTGAAGAACGTTTAAATATTTTAAAAGAAGAATTTGATTGGGAAAATGTTGAAGTATTAAAAGAATTTTCTGGTCGCGATATGGAATATATGACAGTGCAACATCCATTATATGATCGTACATCATTAGTTATTCTAGGTTACCATGTTACTTTAGATTCTGGTACAGGACTTGTTCATACTGCTCCAGGACATGGTGAAGATGATTTTATTGCTGGACAAAAGTATAAATTACCCGTTGTATCTGTTTTAGATGAAAAAGGTGTCATGAATGAAGATGCGCCTGGATTTGAAGGGATATTTTATGATAAAGCTAATCCATTAGTAACTGATGAATTGAAAGAGAATGGTCATTTACTTAAACTTTCATTCTTTACGCATAGTTATCCACATGATTGGCGTACAAAAAAACCTGTTGTTTTCCGTGCAACGGCACAATGGTTTGCATCAGTAGAGATGTTCCGCGATGATATATTAAAAGAAATTGAAAAAGTTGATTTTAAAAACGAATGGGGTAAGGTTCGTCTTTACAATATGATTAGAGATCGTGGCGATTGGGTGATTTCACGTCAACGTGCTTGGGGCGTTCCATTACCTATCTTCTATGCAGAAGATGGGACACCTATCATTACACCAGAAACAATTGAACATGTTGCTCAATTGTTTGAAAAAAATGGATCAAATATTTGGTTCAAAAATGATGCTAAAGCACTACTTCCTGAAGGATTTACAAGTGAACATAGTCCTAATGGTGAATTTACAAAAGAAGAAGATATCATGGATGTTTGGTTTGATTCAGGTTCTTCACATCGTGGAGTGCTAGGTAAACGTGATAATTTAACGTATCCTGCAGATCTATATATGGAAGGTTCAGATCAATATCGTGGATGGTTTAATTCAAGTGTTATTACATCCGTTGCAACTAATGGAATTGCACCATACAAACAGTTGATGTCACAAGGATTTGTACTTGATGATAAAGGACATAAGATGAGTAAATCGCTTGGGAATATCATTTTACCAAGTAAAGTTATTAAACAATCAGGAGCTGAGATTATCCGATTATGGACAGCATCAGCAGATACATCTTCTGATATCGCTGTTTCAATGGATATTTTAAAACAAGTCTCTGAAACATATCGTAAGATTAGAAATACATTTAAATTTATTTTGGCTAATACAACTGACTTTGATCCAAATGAAAATGCAATTGCATTTGATGAATTGGCATCAGCAGATAAGTATATGTTAATTAAATTAAATACATTTTCAAAAGAGGTTTTGGATGATTATGCTGAATATGATTTCTTAGCAATTTACAAAAAAGTGATTACATTTATTTCAAATGACTTATCAGCATTCTATTTAGATATTGCAAAAGATATCGTTTATATTGAAGCTGAAGATAGTTTTGAAAGACGCTCAATGCAAACTGTTCTATACCAGATTGTAACAACAATGGCTAAGTTATTAACACCTATCTTGCCACATACAACTGAAGAAGTTTGGGACTATTTGAAAGAACCAGAAGAATATGTTCAATTAAGTGAAATGCCAGAAGTTGCCCATTTTGATGGTGAAATTAAAATTGTTGAAAATTGGCAAGCATTCATGAAAATTCGTTCATATGTCTTAAAGGCTTTGGAAGATGCGCGTGATGCAAAATTAATTGGGAAATCATTTGAAGCAAAAGTTATTTTATATGTGAATGATTCTGATAAAGAATTACTTAACGTACTTGATACGGATATCCGTCAACAATTGATTGTTTCTGATTTAGAAATTTTATCTATTGATGATGTTCCAGAAGATGCAACTAATTTTGATAACTTAGCTGTTAAAGTTGAAGTAGCTAACGGTGAAGTTTGTCAAAGATGTCGTATGGTTAAGACTGATGTTGGGGAGGATACTGCGTTACCAACGCTCTGTCATCGTTGTGCAACGATTGTTGAACAAGGTTATCCAGAGGCAGTTACAGAAGGTTTTGAAAATTAAATATTTCAAAAAAGGAATAACGTAGAGTTATTCCTTTTTTTGAGTCAAATTGATTACAATCCTAAAAATATAGCGTAATATGTAAGGTATACAATTATAGTGAGAGCAGGTGTTCAATGTGGAATTAGTAAAAGTACATGGATCAGAAAACGATTTTTTTCTTTTAGATCAAACTAAATTAGAGACAGCATTATCAGATGAAAAATTAAAGAATTTAGCAATTCAAATGTGTGATCGAGAATCTGGATTACACGGTGGCTCAGATGGCATTTTAGTCGTTGATAAATCAAGTCATAATGGTGTTCTAGGTCAAATGAGAGTCATCAATGCTGATGGTACAGAGGCTAGTATGTGTGGAAACGGTTTAAGAACTGTTGGGCGCTATTTAGAAACTAAATTTGGACAAACAGAATTTAAAGTTGAGACAATGCATGCTGATTTAGATGTTAAGAAAGCACCAAATCTTCAGGCAGGCGTTGCAGCTTACAATGTCGAAATTTCACCTGTTAGTTTTGAGTCACAAACGTTACCAATGTTTTTACAAAGACAAACATTGGTAGATGAAATTATTCCTGAATTTTCACAAACGTTAAAGTTTTCAGCTGTCTCGGTACCAAATCCGCATTTAATTACTTTTGTTGATCATACAACGTTACAAGGACCGGAACTTGAAAGAATTGCAACTTATTTAAACGGTGAAAATCCGTATTTTCCAGATGGTGTTAACGTTAGTTTTGTTGAAAAATTAGATAATAAATCAATTTTTGTTAGAACTTATGAACGCGGAGTTGGGTTTACTAATGCGTGTGGAACAGCAATGTCTGCTTCAAGTTTAATGTTTGTTCTGTTAAGTGAAGGTAAAGTGCCATTTGGAACTGAAATTAATGTAAAAAATCCTGGTGGTATGGTTAAAACTGTTGTGCATCAAGATGAGAGTGGCAATTACTGGATGTCTCTAATTGGTAATGCAACTAATGTTGCGAATATAACAATTGAGTTAGCTGATGCTCTGAATGGTGATTTTTCTAAGGCCAAATGGATATCAACTAATGAACAGGATGCTTATTTAAAGTTTATATTAAGTATTATGTAATTTTATGGGGGTAAAAGACATAAATGACTGTCTTTTATCCTTTTTTTAATTTAAAATAAAGGGAAACGCTTGAGGAAATTTAATGAAAAAATGGATCATTGGAATTTGTTTAATGCTGATAATAATTGGCTTTGTTATTTTTGGCATTAGTTATTATTTATTTGAATATGCGGAGACACCAACCAATAAGGAATTTATTAATTCAGAACCTAAAAGTGCTGAGTTAAAGAAAGAATACACTTGGTTAAAACAAGTTAAAAAATTAAATTGGCAGATCAAATCTGAAGATAATTTAAAGCTTAAAGCAATTTATGTTCCTGCAGAAAGTAAAACTAATAAAACAATATTTGTTGCTCATGGATTTATGGGAAAGAAAGAAGAAATGGTCCGCTTTATTCATTTTTATCATGACAAAGGCTATAATGTTCTTGCACCAGATGCAAGAGCACATGGCCAAAGTCAAGGTGATTATATTGGTTATGGTTGGTTAGAGAGAAAAGATAATTTACAGTGGCTTGATAAAGTAATTAAATATAAAGGTACAGATTCAAAAATTACTCTATTCGGTGTTAGTATGGGTGGCGCAACGGTTATGATGTTGAGTGGAGAGAAAAAATTGCCTTCACAAGTTAAGGCAATTATTGAAGACTGTGGCTATACAAGTGTGGCTGATGAGTTAACTTATCAGTTGAAACAGATGTATAAGTTACCTAAAATCCCTATTATCCCTATTGCTAGTCTGATATCAAAAGTTAAAGCAGGTTACTCATTTTATGAAGCAAGTTCAATTAAGCAATTAAATCATAATAAGTTACCTGTGTTATTTATTCATGGTAGTGACGATAAATTTGTTCCGACTGAGATGATTTATCAAAATTATGCTGCGACAAGAGGACCTAAAGAAATTTTCATTGCACATGGTGCTAAACATGCTACGTCATTTACAAAAGATAAAGTTGAGTATGAAAAGAAAGTAACTCATTTTTTAAAACAATATTTTAACTAGGAAAAGTAAAATAACGAGGTTAATTAAATGAATTTAGAAGAAAAAGTTTTATCAGAAGAATTAATATTCAAAGGACATGTTATAGAAGTTGTTAATGAGACGGTTAAACTACCAAATGGTGAACAATCAAATAGAGAAATCGTACATCATCATGGTGCTGTAGGTATATTAGCAATAACGGATGAAGAAAAAATTGTTCTAGTTAACCAGTGGAGAGCACCTATTAGGAAGACATCATTAGAAATTCCGGCCGGTAAAATTGATGGCGATGATCATAATTTAATCGAGACTGCAACACGTGAACTGAATGAAGAAACACGCTATGAAGCTAAACATTTAGCTGAAATATATGGGTTTCATTCAGCATTAGGATTTGCGGACGAATATTTAACGCTATTCTATGCGACTGGATTAGAAAATGTAGATAACGAGTTACCTCAGGATATTGATGAATTTTTAAATGTAGTCGAATTGACGTTTAATGAGGTTCAAGCTAAAATTAAATCTGGTGAAATAACTGATGTTAAAACTATTTTAGCGGTTAATCATTGGGAAATTGAACGATTAAAAGGTGAATTACATGGATGATGAAAAAAAGTTATCGAGAAGTGAATATCAGAGATTACAAGAATTAAAGAATGATCCTGAATTTCGACAAAAAGAACGTCAACGAGTTGAAAAGGAATACCAAGATGAACATCCAACAAGAAGCTCATCTTCAGAACAACCAGAAAAAACAAATAAAAAAAGTAAATTAAACCAATTTTTGAATTGGACAATTGTATTTTTAGTTATTGCAATTGTAATTGTATTTTTAGCTTTATTCTTATTACCTTAGATATTAATAAAAAATGGAGGGTAACAACATGATTTACGGTATTTTATGTGCAATGGAGGAAGAAATTCTTTCGCTTAGAAGTCATCTAGAGAATAGAAAAGACAAAGAAATTGGCGGGATTTCATTTTATACAGGCCAAATTAATGGAAAAGAAGTTGTTTTGGTTAGATCTGGTATTGGTAAGGTACAAGCAGGGATGACAACAGCCCTTTTAATTGCAGAATTTGGAGTAACAGCCGTTATTAATTCTGGTTCAGCTGGTGGTATTGGTAATGGACTTAAAATTGGAGATGTGGTCTTAGCCACAGAAGTTGCCTATCATGATGTTGATGCAACAGCTTTTGGATATGAAATTGGTCAATTACCCCAACAACCAACTAAATACTTGGCAGATACAAATTTAAACGATGCAATTAAAAAAGCGGCTCAAGAAAATGATTTAAGTATAAAACCAGGACTAATTGTATCTGGTGATCAATTTATAGCAAGTCAAGCTCAGACAGATGTCATACTTAATCATTTTCCTGATGCTCTTTGTAGTGAAATGGAAAGTGCCGCAGTTGGTCAGGCAGCACACCAATTTGGTATTCCATTCACTATTGTTAGAGCGATGTCAGATGTTGGCGATGAAGAAGCTGGACAAACATTTGATGATTTTATTATTGAAGCTGGTCAAAAATCAGCACGAATGATTCTATCATTATTAAGCTAAATTAAAAGGAGATAAACTAAATTAATGTCAGGAATATACTTAGATAACGCAGCAACCACACCAATGGCAAATGAAGTCGTTGAAGTGATGACAGATATGATGAAGAGCACCTTCGGGAATGCCTCAAGTACACATCAATTTGGACGTTCAGCACGAATGGTGCTTGATGATAGTCGACAAATTATTGCAAATAGTATTCATGCAAAAGAATCAGAAATCATCTTTACAAGTGGTGGTACTGAGAGTGATAATATGGCTATTATGCAAACAGCTATTCAGAGAAAAACATTAGGTAAGCATTTAATCACAACAGCAGTAGAGCACCAGGCTATTTTAAAAACAATGAAATATTTAGAATCAATTGGATTTGAAGTTACTTATTTACCAGTTAATGAAGATGGTGTTATCAATATAGTCGATTTTAAAGAGGCTTTAAGAGATGATACAATTCTTGTTTCAATCATGATGGGTAACAATGAGACGGGAAGTCATATGCCAATTCATGAAGTTGGTGAGATTTTAAAGGATCATCAAGCTTGGTTCCATACGGATGCTGTTCAAGCTTATGGACTACTGGATATAGATGTTAATGAGGATCATATAGATATGTTATCAACATCAGCCCATAAATTGAATGGGCCTAAATTTTTAGGCTTTCTCTATAGAAGAGAATCTATATTTTTCCCTCCCTTTATTAAAGGTGGGGAGCAAGAAGACAAGAGACGAGCAGGGACAGAAAACATACCAGCAATTGCAGGTTTTGCTAAAGCTGTTTCTTTAATCTCAGATGATGAAAAACAAGTACGACAATTAAAGTATCAAGGCTTCAAAAAGCAAATTATAGCGGGATTAGATGATAACCATATTGATTTTGAAATTAATGGGACACTCTCAGATGATAACTTACAACATGTCTTTAATATTTGGATAAAAGGTATTCAAACTGAAGTATTACAGACCCGGTTAGATTTGGCAGGTATTGCTGTTTCTGGTGGCTCTGCATGTACTGCTGGTAATCTCGAACCTTCACATGTATTAATGGCTATGTACGGTGAAAAGAGTCCGAGAGTCACAGAATCTATTCGATTGAGTTTTGGAAAAGATAATACAGCTGAAGAGATAGATACTTTTATAGTACAATTAGTTAGAATAGTTGGTAGATTGAAAAAATAGGGGGAATTTAATAATGGCATTTGAAAAAAGTATTCAACTTTTAGGAGATACAGTAACTTATGAATTGAGTTCTGATGTAAAAAAATATACGTTAAGAGATTTAGGATTTGCAGAAACTAAAGCAGGTAATTTTCAATTGGAGAGATCTTTAGATCCTAATTCACCTTTCAATAAGGGCATTAAAGTTAAAGTTATCGTTGATAAGTCATTAACTGGATTTAAAATGTCAACGACGACTGCTAATGGACTTAAAGCAGTTAATATATTTCATGGTGAAGATAAAAAAGCTGAAACTGAACAATTTGATTATGTGATTGGTCAATTAATTGATAGGGATGTTTTGAAAAAGGTATTGTCAAAATGACAATACCTTTTTTATTATTATTAATAGTATTTTATAAGGGTATATTAACTATGAAGTATTATAAGGATGTTTTTGTATGTACGTTTTTAGATTGAAAAGGTATAATAAAGCGTATTCACTATATTCAATAGGAGATGAAATAATGGATTTATATTTGATGAAAGCAGAATCATTATATAAAATATTGATTAAAAAATTTGAAGTATCTTTTGAAGGGTCTAAGGTAGAATTCTCGTTAGATGATTTGTATAGTTTGGGATTGAAATTAAGAAGTAAGAAGTTAATTTCAGATATTGATTTTGAAAAACTTAGAATAGTTGCAATTACTCATGACATAAATAAGTTAGAAGAAATACACCAATATTTTGATGTATTTAAGAAAGATAAAAATATAACAGAATCTGCTCTGGCACAGATGTTAAAAAAATTATCATTTGAAGCAAAAGATTCTGTAATTGATGCAAGTGATTTTAGTGCTTTTAATGAATATATGCACGTAGAACGAGAAATACAACATAGGTTAGAGAAGATAATTCTTAATAAAATACAGAGAGAAAAAAGTTCTTTAACTTTTATTGTAGGAAATGTAGGAGATGGAAAATCGCATCTATTATCTTACATGAATAATCAATATTTTGATATTTTTAAAAAAAATAAAGTATATATACATAATGATGCAACGGAAAGCATTAATCCTAATTTATCATCTATTGATTCGTTAATGGATATTCTCACAAAGAATAAGAATGAAATTGAAGGTTATAAACATGTTATTATTGCTATTAATTTAGGGGTAGTTAAGAGATTACTTCATAAAATAAAGTCAGATTCGACATTAAGTGAAATTACAATTGCATTGAGTAATATAGAAAAAAATAATCAGGAAAATATAGAAGATAAAAAAGTATCAGTGATTTCATTTTTTAATAATGCAAACTTTGAAATTGATGAGACGGGTGTGAACAGCTTATATTATGATCAAATTTTTAAAAAAATATGTTTAAAAGAAGAAAATAATCCATTTTATAATGCTTACAGAAATGATTTAGAAAATGGCTATGATAAAGTTGAACATATTAATTATGAGCTGTTCTTAAATAAGAAAGTCCAAGAAGCAATTAAATATTTATTGATAAGAATTCAAGTTTCTAATGGTATAATCATCTCCACTCGAGATGTATTGAACTTTATTCACGATATTATTATACCAGCAAAGGAAATTAAAAGTAATTACACATCATATTTACCTTATTTATTATTTGAAAGCCAAAATAAGTCTGAGATATTAAAAGCTATTTATTTTCTTGATCCATCACGAAATTCAAATAAAAAAATTGATGAATTTAATGTTGAGGTATACAACTATGATGATGAGTATGTTGATAAAATTGAAGATAAAATTGAAGATAATGAAAGAGCAATTCAAAAAGTTATAGAATCTGTTGGTAAATTAGATACGGATAGACATAAAATTCGAGTTAACACATTTCTTAGAGTTCAATTTTTATTAGATTATCAAAATGAGTTATTTGATAATGAAAATTATTTTTCTTTTCTAAGTATTCTTTCAAAAAATGTAAGACAAATTAAAGAGTTGGCAAAATTGATACAAAGCAATGTATTACGGTGGAACGGTCAAACTGTAAAAGGATTCGCGTTTATAAATAATTTGAGTTTAAAAACTAGAGTTGCAGTGCCATTAAGATTAAACTATGTAGATTTTGAAATTAACAAGTTTGAAATTAATATGTGTTTTAAAGATACAAGTAATGAAGCTGAATATTTTGTTAAAATAGATTTTGAAGATTATGTGCTATTGACAAAAATTCATAATGGATATGTTATTTCTAATATTGAACGGTCAGAGGCAATGAATTTTAACAATTTTGTATTTAACATATTACTGAATACTAATAACAATGAAACTGTTATTGTTGGTAATATAAATGATGGATATCTATATAAAATAGAGAATAATGGGATTGATTATGAAGTATCAGAGGTGAAAATATAATGTCTATTGAATTAGAAAATTTAAAAAAACATTTGGAAATGGATAAAGGAAAGATAAAAAATAATCATCATAAATCAGGACAATTATTACCGTTTATGACCCGTGAGCCAGAGAGAGCAAAATTTGAAAATGGATTTGCACCAATTATAGGTAATTTAGCAAGGATTAGCATTAACAAAGGTGAGATATCAAAGGATACTAAATCCTTTGATAAGGATATAAGTGATGATTTTGATTTATCTAAAATAGGTAATAAAGATAAATTTTTAAAATTATTTTCTAATTCGGCACTTGATGAAATTTATATTCCCAAGTTGCTGGCGTATAAAAAGTCGAACGAAAAAAAAAGTTCAAGTGGAGAATTAAAGATTGCAGCATTTTTAAATTATACACTTGAGCTAGAGAAAAATAATATGTGGATTGAATTTATAAATAAAAAAGATGAGCACAATCTTTATGAAAAAATTATTATAGAAAATTTACATGAACTAACTAATAATAATATAAAAAAAGAAAAATTTGTTTCAATTGGTGACCAAAGTATATTCTTAGATTATTTTAATCATGATTTGAACAATTTTATGAAAAATACAACATTTTTTATGAAAAATATTGATACATTTTTTAGCTACTATTATTTTTTCATAATTAGTCAAATAATAATGAATATTGGAACCTTCGATGAGTTTAATAAAAAAAATATTTTTTTTGCACTTGATACGGAAAAAATATCAGGTTCAAGACCAACAAATGATAGAGGTTATGCTCAAGTTAAAGAAAACGCAACTGATTTGTTAGTTAACGTTGATTTATTAGATTATTTAAATTTATTAGTTCCTAGTGAAAAATTTTATAGTTTATTTCAGTTAACAGATATAAATTTTGAATATTCAATAGAACTTAGAAATAATTTAAGTGAATTTTTAAATGAGTTTTTGGAGGATGATATAAGCATGTCATCTGAAAATAATATAAAGGATAATATAAAACTTTTAAAATTAAAATTAACAAAAAATTTATCCGACGAAACTAAATCTAGATTTTCTAAATCTTTTGAAGCAATAGCAGTAAAATATTTTGTAAAAAGACGTGGTAGACTTGGAAATGTTTTAAACATGACTGATGATACTGTATTGGTGATTACAGCGGGTATAGTTGGTTCAGAAAAAATGCTTGTTAAAGATGTTATTACCGAAATGAGTAATAGAGGAATTTCATTAGATAATATTTCTAAAAGAAAATTAGTAGAAACATATGAAAAAATGAATATTCTTGAAAAATTAAGCGATAGCGGGGATGCACAATATGTCAAACCAATATTATAAATTTTTAATCGAACGGTTATTTAAATGGTTTAAAACCCAAAATATTAGTGCTGGTAGCAGGTATTATTTGAATTTAGATCAAAATAATGAAGTTGTTAGATTCTATAATGCATTTGAAATGAATGATATTATTTCTACTGAAGATTTTGTAATTGATCAAAAGGACGTGCAGTTCCATGGTAAAGTGGTAAATATAAATGGTGTTAACATATTATTTGTTGCAGCAACAGATAAAATGAACTCAGATTTTTTAGTAACACTTAGAAATAGGGTTAGTTTACAATCTGACATATGGAGAAATACGGCACTTTTTATCGTGTGTACTGAAATTCTTGACAGTATATCGGGTGGAGCCATGAATGTTAGTCACGGAAATGGGCCTTTTTCTGTTGATAAAATTAAACACGATTTAAAAAGTGAAATAGAAAAGTCCGGGTTATCGGACGCTAACCAAGTAGTATTAGAAGAGTTTAAAAAGAATATAATTTTGGAAGATTCAATGAACTTAACATTATTAGATTTTGCCAGTATTTTTTCAATTTTAGAAAAATCAGAGATTACTCCGGATGACTATAAAAATATGGGTTATTTTTATGATACACAAATACAAACGTATGATGCTGATAATATTAAAAAAAGATTAAGAGAAAATAAGCAAGATTTTCAAAAGATTGGTGGTTGGCAAGAATATAATACTGTTGAAGATAAAATAGTTAACTACACGCAAGCAGATTTAGAATCAATGAGTATGTTGAAAGAAAAGGATATTTGGATGGATGTCGATTTTTCAAAAATAAAAAGAGGAAAAGAAAAATTAAAAGAATTAAGAAAAGATACAATTATTTATCAATCAGATAAAATAAATAAAGTTAATCCTGATTTAATTATATATGACCGAAGTAGAGAAAATGGTGAAAATAAAAATTCTGTTAAGTACAAAAACAGATTTATTTTAATATTTAAAAATAATATTAATCATGAAAATAATCAATTGATAATAAAACTTCCTTTTGATGATTCTGTGAAGGCATCAAGAATTAATAAAAGTAAGAGCCATATAATTGATGGGAAATCTGCTGAATTTACTGCAGATGGTAATAATTTAAAAATTATTGTAAACGACTTCAATGTGATGGATATATATGGAATTAAGACCTCATATGAACATTCAAAGGCACAGAAATATACATTTCAAATAATTTATTTACCATTTTCTCAAGACATATTTAATAATATATTATCGAGTTATCGTGTAAAAATAACTAAATCTAAGATGGAGATTCAGTTAGAATACGAAAAAAATTATATAATTGGTGGTACAGATTTTATTGATGAGGTTGATTATGATCAGATTAAATATAATGTAATTCCTATTTCAGATGAAGTGGGTGTAAATATTAATTTTGAAAATATTGATTCAGATGAAAGTGAGAATGAATTTAAGCTAGTTAATGAAGGCATTGAAATACCATTTTCAATTTTAGATAATAGTCAGAAGCCGGTTCCCAGAAGTGGTTTGTTTATAGAAAAAAATAGGCGTAAGGCTAATGAAAGTTTAATTTTTGATGGGGCTAAAATAATTAATGGTACAGAAAAATATTATGTCTTTAGTGAAAATAAGAAGTTGTTGAATTATGAAGTAGATATTATTAAACAACAAATATTGTATGCAAAAATAGATGATTCAATTGTCACTAGTATTGAAGTTCAGATACCTGAACAAATAAGAATAGACTATATTCTTATTTGTAAGCTATTAAAAGAAAGAAATACTATTTTAAGTTTAAGTTATTTTGATCAAGAATTATTGAAAGCTCTTAATAAATATTGTGATGATTTTGATGAAGTAATTAATCAAATCTCCGAAGAAAGACTTACATTGGAATTAAAAGATTTATATAAAATGGGTACAGTAGAAATCGATGGGGAAATAGCTTATACACCTTTACATCCAGTATTGATTAAATATCAACTAGAGTTATTAAAAAGGACAGAATTTCAATCTATACCTGAAAATTTTATTCGAACGTTAAATCCAAGTGGATTAGTTCCATATATATCAAAAAATGGGGGACTATTAAAATCAAATTTTGATGATAGTTCGCCTAGATGGTTATTCTTTAATGAATTTAAAAAATCAAAAATATCAGCGATTTCTAGAAATATTATTACTTCTAGAATGTTAGATTTTTATAAGCATTTTCATTATCTTTTTGAAGTAAGTTCTGATTATGCATTAAATGCTTCAATGCATAATATTAACGATGATAAAACAATATTAAAGAGTACGATTGATTTTATGTTAAAACAGCTTCAAAATACTAAACAAGGGTTTAAATTAGAAAATATGCATCCTGTTAATTTATATATAAATAACGATAAAAAAATTCTTAATCCAATATATGACCAATTTAATCAAATTATAACGGCAGCTGATTTTGAAAATTTATTTTCTGAAAAATTTATGGGAGATAAAATTAATGATTATGCTAATGAAGACGTAATTAAAGTATTAAAATCGCGGATTAATATTTATCATAATTTTGTTAGACAACCATATAGTCATGTTTCATTTTATAAGATGGATGTCGAGAGTAATGCCAATAGTTTTAAATCAGATAAGCTGGAAATGAATTATACTTTAGGCGGTCTAATAAGTGGTAAAAAATATAGTCTTGATAAAAAAATGTTTATACAAGGATTCGGTGTAAATATGGATTCAAAATATTTACATCGGCCATTGATCAAATTTATGTATGATTGGAATGCATTTAGTGTAGCCAACAATGCGGAAACAAATGTTTATCAAGCAGGAATTACGAATGTAAATAACATTCCAAGTTTTGAAAGTGAAGATGGTCATTTTGATGATATATTAACGAATATTATGGAAAATAGTAATTGGGTAACGTTATTGGATCCAGATATCAGTTTGGATTATTTTTCGGAACGTAATGATTTATATATTATTCATTATACAGATCAAAGTAACACTTCAAATTATGAGTCAATAACTTTTACAAACCAAATTGAACAATATAGTTTAATTATCAATGATAAGATAGAAAGATATGACAAAACTATAATTAAAAATAAAGAAACAAGTTTAAATATTATTAAATCATTTAACATTATTAATGGAGAATGGCTTCTAAAAATTATCGGAGATAAAACGAATCACAATATAGTGAGGGAAAAGTTAAGTATTATTTCGGCGTATAAAGAATTAATGGGTATTTTAGAAACTGAGAATATTATTTGGGTGCCCATATCGCTAGAAGAGATATTAAGAGTTTCTGGAATGGTTGGCATGAGCCAAAAAGAAGGATTATTTACAGCAAAAAATCTAGGAATGACAGGAGCTACAAGTGATGATCTGTTATTCATGGGTGTTGAAGTAGGAGAAAATTTAAAAATTCATTTGTTTCCTGTCGAAGTTAAAGTTGGACAGAACCATTCGGATGTTATATCTAAGGCAACGTTGCAGGCGGTTAATACGGCAGAAACAATAAATGAGGCGCTGAGGGATGAAAATAAATTTAAATCCGAATATTACCGTAATTTTTTTATGACAATATATTTAGCTAATCTAAAAAAAATGTTTAATAACAAGTTAATAAATGCAGAACTATATAAAAAAATTCAAGATAATGATGATAAGTTATTGAATAATGATTTTATAATTTCAAATGAATTAAACGAATATTATGGCAAGGCTTTCATTGTTTCATTTGGTGATAGAAATGATAGTCGGAGAATTCTTAGAAAGGAATTAGGCGGTAAGAATATAACTGAAATTAAACTTCCTGAGGGTGACGCATACATTTATGCAAGTAAGGGATTAAATGAAATCATCTCAGAAATTAAAAGTGGAAAATTGGGATTTCCGGAAGAAAGCCTTTTAAAAAATATTTTGCATGATGATAGTTATCAAGAAACTATCGATACTGATAAAGGAAAAAATATTATTATAAACAAAGAATTAGATACAGAGTCAGCTTATGAATATTGTGAAAATAAGGATAAAAAAAATTTTGAAGATAACAACGAAATTAAATCTATAAATAGTATAAATGAAAGTCAAAGTCAATATTCGAATATAAATGAACTTTCTGATTTTGAAATAGAATATCCTGAAAATACATTTTCTGAAAAAACTAGAATTAAATTAGGCGTTAAAAAAGGTAGTGTTGATGAAGCTTATTGGGAGTATGGAAATCCAGGGCTTTCAAATAGGCACATGATTATTACGGGTAAGTCTGGGCAGGGGAAGACTTACTTTGTTCAAACATTACTGTATGAGTTGGCTAATAAAAATATTAATAGTTTGGTAGTTGATTATACTGATGGATTTTTGGAAAATCAATTGGATAAAAATTTTGTTAGCAAAATGAGACATGATAATAAAATTCAATTTCACTTAGTTAAAGCGGGGGATAAATTACCTATAAATCCATTTAATCTTCAAGAAATAGATTATGGTGGTGGAACCTTTATTACTGAAGATGTAAATGATATGGCAGACCGAGTATCTCAAATGTTAGATAACGTTTTTGAGTTAGGCACTCAGCAAAGGTATTCATTGAAAACTGCAATAAGTGATGGTTATGCAAGAAACGGTAAATCATTTACCTTTTTACATTTAAAAAATATATTAAGTGACGAAGATGAATTCAAGGATGGGTTAAAAATAGTAGGTAGACTAGATATGTTATTGAGTTCAAATCCTTTCACTTATACTAAAGATTCCAAAAACTGGGAGTCATATTTAAATAAAGATGGAACTATTCATATTTTTCAATTAAAAGGATTTCAACATGATATACAAAAAGTTATTACTGAATTTGTACTTTGGGATTTGTTTAATTATCTTCAAAGTATTGGAAATACAGAAGAAAATCCAATTCCAGTGGTACTTGATGAAATACAAAATTTAAATTTTAAAGATAACTCTCCAACTGTTAAAATTTTAAAAGAAGGAAGAAAATTCGGTTGGTCAGGAATTTTTGCAACTCAATCTATATCAGCTATTAAGGGTGATATCAGTAGTGTCTATAATGCATCTGAGCAAGTTAATTTTTTACCATTGGAAGACCAAGTTAAACTTATTGCGAACACGCTATCTTTAGATAAAGACAGTAATCAACAATATCAATATCTTTTATCTAATTTACAAAAAGGCGAAAGTATTATTAAAGGGCCTATGCTTAATGGTACCAATCAAGTGGTATCACGAATAGAATCTATTAAAATAAGTGGATTTGATGATCGTATAAACTAAGTAAAGTAAATTATGACACACTAGGGTTGTATTAGTATATATTATTGGTATAATAGTACTTACTGAAATAGTGCGACCTTCAAATCGTAGATTTTTTCAGAATCTAATTGAAATGATGGTGATAGTATGCCAGATAATAGTAAAACTCGTGTCGTTGTTGGGATGAGTGGTGGCGTCGATTCATCAGTTGTTGCTTATTTATTAAAGCAACAAGGTTATGATGTAGTTGGTGTCTTCATGAAAAACTGGGACGATACGGACGAAATGGGTGTTTGTACTGCAACAGAAGATTACAAAGATGTTGCTAAAGTAGCAAACAAAATTGGAATTCCTTATTATTCCGTTAATTTTGAAAAAGAATATTGGGATCGCGTATTCACATATTTCTTGGATGAATATAAAAAGGGTCGGACACCAAATCCAGATGTGATGTGTAATAAAGAAATTAAGTTTAAAGCATTTTTCGATTATGCTATGGAACTTGATGCTGATTACATCGCAATGGGACATTATGCACAAGTTGAGCAAGATGCTGACGGTATTATGCATATGTTACGTGGGGATGATAGTAACAAAGATCAGACTTATTTCTTGAGTCAATTATCACAAAAACAAATTCAAAAAGTTATGTTCCCAATTGGAAACATTGAAAAACCAGAAGTTAGAAGAATTGCTGAAGAAGCTGGACTTTCAACTGCTAAGAAAAAAGATTCAACAGGTATTTGTTTTATCGGCGAAAGAAACTTTACAAAGTTCCTTGGTGAATATTTACCAGCACAAACGGGTAATATGATGACTGTTGACGGTGTAAAAATGGGCGAGCATTATGGTCTTATGAATTATACAATTGGTCAACGTAAAGGTCTTGGTATTGGTGGTACGGGTGAAGGTAACGATCCTTGGTTCGTTGTAGGTAAAGATTTAGCAACAAATACATTGATTGTTGGACAAGGTTACCATAATGATTTACTTTATGCCGATTATCTTGAAGCATCAGAGTTAAGTTTTATGGCACCAATCGATCGCTTTGGCAATGATTTCCATATCACTGCTAAGTTTAGATACCGTCAAACTGATGTTGGTGTGACGGTTCATTTAAATGATGACCGTACAGAAGCTACAGTTGAATTTGATGCACCAGTACGTGCTATTACACCTGGACAGGCTGTTGTCTTTTACGATGGCGCAGAATGCTTAGGTAGTGGTATCATTGACGCTGCATTTAAAAAGTCAACTGAGGGATCAAAACAATTACAATATGTTTAAATTGAATTTATAATAGTTAAGGCACAAACAAATATTTTGTTTGTGCCTTTTTATATTTGTGGCATAATATAATAGAGATGAAAAAACGAAGGGGTCTTATTGACTGATGACTAATATATATTTTATTCGACATGGCAAAACAGAATGGAATCTTGAGGGACGATACCAAGGTGCGAATGGAGATTCACCCTTACTTGAACAAAGTTACATAGAAATACAACAATTAATCAAAGCACTTAAATCAATAAAATTTGATGCTATTTATTCAAGTCCTATTAAGCGTGCAAAGGACACAGCAAATTTAATTAATACAGGCCTAAACCAAAATTTGGATGTTATTTTGAATGATAACTTAGAAGAATTTCATTTAGGGAAAATGGAAGGCATGAAGTTTACAGATGTGGCTGTTCAGTATCCTGAGGAACTCGATGCCTTCCGTAATCATCCCGATAAATATGATCCTAAAAATATTAATGGCGAAACATTTCAAGCTTTATTAAAGCGGATGGTTCCAACAATTAAAAAAATTGTTGACCAAAATAAAATAGATGCAAATATTATCATTGTTAGTCATGGTGCGGCGCTTGGTGCCTTGATTCACGATTTATTAGGAGTACCGCTGAAAGACTTCCGTAAACAAGGTGGCTTATCGAATACTAGTACGACTATTTTGGAAACACAAAATGGAACCGAATTTAAATTAGTTAAATGGAATGATACTAGTTATTTGGATAGAATACGCGATGAAAGTGATGTCGTTTAAGGAGTAATAATGGGTAAGAGAGAAGAAAAAGAAGCAGAATCAAAACATATTATTCATCAATTAGTTGAAAAGGTTGAAAAAGAACCTAATAATCAAACGGCTTATTATGAATTAGGTAGTTATTTAACAAAAGTAAAAGACTACCCTCAGGCGGAAGAACTGTATAAAAAAGCTATTGGATATTTTGATGAGAAAAATGAACAAGTTGATTTATTACAATATGGTCTTGGTAACGTGTTTTACGAGGCAGAACTGTATTCTGAAGCAATTCAATCATTTCAAAAAGTAACTAATCAAAAGTTGAAAGAAACAGCTTTTTTAATGTTAGCACAATCATATATGGCTCAAGAGCTGTATCAACAAGCATTAGTATTTGCGATTACGGCTCAAGAAATAAATCCTAAAAATATGGACGCCAACGAATTAATTGGCGATATTTTCTTAGCATTGGGTCAGTTTGAAAATGCTGGTAAATATTATGACTTAGTTCTTAAAATAGATGAAAATAATGCAAAGGCTAATTTTCAACGAGGCTTAGCTAATATGGTTTTAGGAATTGAATTCAATACTTATTTTGATCGTTCAAAAATAGCCAATCAGGCCTATTTTGAGGCACAAAAACAAAGATTAAGTGAAATAGAATCGTTTATAAAATTACGTGATAAATAAAGAGGATGTGAAATAATGGTTGTTCAGAAACTAAATTTATTTAATGATGATCCTCAAAGTGATGAAACACAAGCTTACTTGGTTGGTAAGGTTGCAACCATATTTTTTCAAAGCCAAGATAGTTTTTATAAAGTGATTCTAATTCACAGTATTGAAAGTAATTTGGAATGGCCTGAAGATGAGGTTGTTGTTACTGGTAATTTTGCTGACATTAAAGAGGAATCTACGTACCGCTTCTATGGTCAACAAGTTGAGCATCCCAAATATGGGAAACAATTTCAAACGAGTAATTATCAAAATGAAACACCTACTTCAAAAATGGGGCTTATTACCTATCTATCTGGCTCAGAATTTAAAGGGATTGGGAAAAAGACTGCGGAATCAATTGTTGAAAAGTTAGGAACGAAAACAATTGATAAAATATTAGCAGATGATACTGTACTTGATTCATTAGAATTATCAAACAAGCAGAAAACAACAATATTAGAGACTGTTCGAGTAAATAATGGGATGGAACAAATTATTATTGGATTAAATGGTTTTGGATTTGGTAGTCAATTAGCCGCAACTATTTATCAAACTTATAAAGAAAAAACCCTTGAAATTATTCAAGAAAATCCATATCAACTAGTAAATGATATTGAAAATATTGGCTTTAAAAAGGCAGATCAAATTGCTGGAGAATTAGGATTTGCAGCTGATTCTTCAGGTCGAATACAAGCAGGTATTTTGCAAAGTATCAATGATTTATGTCAACAAGATGGCGATACCTATGCGACTGCAGAGCCGTTGTTGGAAGCATCTTTACGATTATTAGAGAGTAGTCGAAGAGTCAGAATAAACCCTGAGGCAATCTCAAAAGAACTCATTAATTTAGCTAAATCAGGACTCGTTGTCGGTGATGAACAGCGTATTTATTTAAAAAATCTGTATCATGCAGAATACCAAATTGCTGAACATTTAAAAAGATTACTTTCATCGGGGCAAGAAAAAGGTAAGTTAGCAGAAAAAGATATTGATAAAGCAATTCGTAAGATTGAAAAAAAACTTGATATGAATTATGGTGAGTCACAGATTAATGCCATTAGGGCGGCTATGAATTCACAGATATTTTTATTAACAGGTGGCCCAGGAACGGGTAAAACAACCGTTATTAATGGTATCGTGGAGTTATTTGCGGAATTAAATGACTTTTCGCTCGATCTTAGTAGTTATGGAGAAGGACAAACATTTCCTATTCTTTTAGCTGCACCTACTGGGCGAGCAGCAAAAAGAATGACTGAAACGACTGGATTACCTGCCAGTACAATCCATAGACTCTTAGGACTAACTGGAAGAGAATCGAATAATGATGTTGAAACGAAAGATTTAGAAGGTGGCTTATTAATTATCGATGAAATGTCGATGGTTGATACGTATTTATTGAATACATTAATGAATGCAATACCTACAGATATGAAAGTCATTTTTGTAGGTGATAAAGATCAATTGCCTTCTGTTGGTCCTGGGCAAACATTTTATGATTTATTGAAAAGTGACTATCTTGAGCGAAAAGAATTAACGGATATCTATCGTCAAGGTGATGGGTCATCAATAATTTCACTCGCACATTCAATAAAAAAAGGTGAATTACCTGCTGATTTTACACAGAATCAAAAGGATCGTTCATTTTTCGCGAGTCGTGAATTTCAAGTTGAATCAATTATTAAACAGGTTGTTGAACGAGCTAAGAATAAAGGGTTCACTTCAAGTGATATTCAAGTTCTGGCACCAATGTATCGAGGTGCGGCGGGAATTAATCGTTTAAATGAAATGTTACAAAATATTATGAATCCACTTGAAAATAGTAGACAAAAAGAAGTACTTTTTAGAGATCAAAAATTTAGAATTGGTGACAAGGTGTTACATCTTGTTAATAGTCCTGAAAATAATGTTTTTAATGGAGATATAGGTAAGATTGTAGGAATTACATTGGCCAAAGATAGCGAAGATAAGGTAGACGAACTAGTTATTGCTTTTGATCAAACAGAAGTGACTTACAGGCGAAATGAATGGCAAAAAATAACTTTGGCATATTGCACATCTATTCATAAGTCTCAAGGTAGTGAGTTTAAAATGGTTATTTTGCCAATGGTTTCGCAGTATAAGCGAATGCTTAAACGTAATTTACTGTATACCGCAATTACCCGTGCTAGCCAGTTATTGATTTTGCTTGGCGAAGAAAAATCATTTGAAGAATGTGTTGAGAATGAATCAGCCAATAGAAAAACAACGTTATTATTACGAATTGAACAGATTTTTGATGGTGATATTAAAAAAGTTGATGATTCGATTAAAGAGAGCCAACTAGCTAAAAAATCTATTAAAATAGCTCCGCCTGTTCCAACTTTAATTGAAAAATTTATTTTAACTAACGACAATATTATGGATGGTTCAATTGATCCAATGATTGGAATGGAGAATAGCCGACCATAGAAAAAGCCTATATATCTCAATTAAATGAGATATATAGGCTTTTTAGTTAATCCAAAATGGGTATGATAAGACGCTATACTCAATTTCAAAGAAACGGGTTCCTAGGTCTTCACCATCCATTTGACCGTACTCTAAAGAGTCAACGGAAAGTTTAATTTTATCTGATGTAAAATGGTGAACACCTTTTTGGTTAATATGTTTACCAGATTTCAGTAAAATGGCTAGATAGATTAATTTTAGTGCACTAGGTTTTTCAATGATAATTAAGTCTAAATTATTTTTTGTCGGATCTGCCATTGGTAAAATTGGAACACCGCCACCAAAGTAGGGATGATTTGATGTTGTTACAAGAAAGGCATTTTGATAAAATTCTTGATGGCCATTCACCCGGACAGTTATGGGAAATGCAGCTTGTCTTGATAAAGTTCCTAATAGGGCGCTTAAGTAAGTAAGCGATCCTAGATGAAGTTTATTCAATAGTTTCTTTGAACTTGATTGATTTGCGATACTTACTATTTGCGCATCGAAACCTACGCCAACATTATTTATAAAGTATTTTTTTTCATGCCGTGATAATTCGTGCATGACACCTAAGTTTAATAGTTTAGGTGAAGTTGTGTTTAATACTTGTTCAAGAGCTACAAGTGGAGATTTGGGGATACCGACACCTCGAGCAAAATCATTTCCTGATCCTGCAGGAATATAGGCAATTGGGATATCAAATGTGTTCGCATTTTTAACACCATTGATACATTCATTTAAAGTACCGTCGCCGCCAATAACTAGTATAATTTGATTATTGTCTGTTTCGATGGGGTGATAATGTCTGGCGTAATTTTCCGTTAGAAGGGAAGCATGACCAATATAGTCTGTCAGATGGGCCTTAAAATAGACATTTTGAGAAATTAATTTTTTTTCAATAGATTGCCAAATTTGTTTAGCACGACCACTTCCAGCAGACTCATTAACGATAATGAAATATTGATTCATGAACTTCCCTCCTTAATTAATACTAATAATTATAACTAAAATTTAAAAGGATTTAAAGATAAATTTTGATTATATAAAAATAGCTCAATATTCTAATTAGAATATTGAGCTATTTTTGTTAAACGATAACTAACATTGGTAAAATCATTGGTTTACGTTCAGTTTGTTCATATAAGAATTTTTGTAAGTCATCAACGATTGCATCATTAATCATGGCTTCTGTAATTTTATCATTTTTTAATAAGCGACTCATGACACGGAATAAGCGACGACGACCTTGATTAATTAATTCTCCTGATTCGCGCATATAGACAAATCCACGAGATAATAAATCTGGTCCTGCTTGAATTTCATGTTTTTTCATGTCAATCGTTGCAACGACAACAACAAGGCCTTCTTCAGAAAGGACTTGTCGATCATTTAGGACAGCGCTACCGATATCACCAATTCCTGAACCATCGACATAAATATCATCAGCTTCAAAATGACCAGCAATTCGAGCAGAATCACTAGTTAGAGCTAAGACATCACCATTTTCCATAATAAAGCTATTCTCTCTTGGAACGCCAATTTGTTCAGCTAATCCAGTATGAATTTTAAGCATTCTATATTCACCATGGACAGGGACGAAATACTTAGGTTTCATCAAACTGAGCATTAATTTTTGTTCTTCTTGGCCACCATGACCAGAAGTATGAATATTATTTACTTTACCATGGACAACAGTTGCTCCAGCTTCTGAAAGTTCATTAATAACGTGGTTTACACTGATTGTGTTACCAGGAATTGGAGAACTTGAGAAAACAACAGTATCACCAGGTTGAATAGAAACCTGACGATGAGTCCCATTAGCGATACGGCTAAGAGCTGCCATTGGTTCACCTTGTGATCCCGTACATAAAATTAAAATTTCATTTGCGGGTAATGAATTAATATCACGTGCATCAATTAAGGCATCATCTGGAATATTTAAGTATCCTAATTCACGTCCGTTAACAATTGCTGCCTCCATACTACGTCCAAAGACAGCGATTTTACGGCCTTTGGCAACAGCAGCTTCAGCAGCTTGTTGTACTCGGGAAATATTTGAAGCAAAAGTAGCAAAGATAATGCGGCCTTCACCTTTTTCAAAAATTCGTCGAATTGATTTACCAACGAATCTTTCTGATTTTGTAAAATTAGGAATTTCTGCATTTGTACTATCAGATAGTAGACAAAGTACACCATCAGCACCAAGTTGAGCCATTCTTTGAAGGTTGGGCGGCTGATTAGTAACAGGTGTTAGATCAAATTTGTAGTCCCCAGTGACTACAATGTTACCAGATGGCGTTTTGATTGCGACACCTAAAGTATCAGGAATTGAATGAGTTGTTCTAAAGAACGACACACTCGTTTTTCTGAATTTAAGAACAGTATCTTCTTCAATTTCATGCATTTCTGTTGTGGCAAGTAACCCGTGTTCTTCTAATTTTCCTTTGATTAATGCTGAAGCCAATGGTCCAGCATAAATTGGGACATTAATTTGTTTTAATAAATAGGGAATACCACCAATATGATCTTCATGACCATGGGTGATAACTAATGCTTTAATTTTTTGTTGATTGGCAACTAAGTATTGAAAATCAGGAATAACGTAATCAATTCCTAATAACTCATCTTCCGGAAACTTGATTCCTGCATCGACGACGATAATTTCATCTTGAAACTGGATGCCGTACATATTTTTACCAATTTCACCTAATCCGCCGACTGCAAAAACACCAGTCTCGTTATTTTTAACATTTATCTTTTTCATTCAGAAAACTCCGTCATTTTAAATGTAGGGTTTTCCTTTTCATATGCTAAAGCTTTATCTGATAATGTTTCAATGAATTCAATGTTATGTGTTGTTTGGTGACCAACAATACTTTGAGCTTCAATTTCAGAACTTGCTTCAAGGAAAAGTGATTTTGTTTCTTCTCTTTGTGGATTTCTATCTTGTGTTTCTTGATAATAAACTTTAAAAATCATTTGTAAAACTCCTTTAAATTAAATTGATATCATTTTGGTTAAAATGATTTGAAATGGAAATTAGAAACCGAACTGGGGGTTGTCTGCACAACATATAATTTATATTTTATCATATATTATTATTTAAGTATAGAATAGACCGATTTGAATAGACTTATAAAGGATAAAATTTAACAGACATGTTATAATTATGAAAAGTTATCGTATAAGGAAGAGTGGTGTTTTATAAATGTGGTTGGTAGTTAAAATAGTGACTGTAGTGGTTTTAATGATCATCATAATTTTAAATTATAACCGTCTGAAAAGAAATAGACAGATTACTATTCTTAAAAATAAAAGCAAACTTATTACAGATAATGCGGTTGAATTTGCTTTAAATAGACTACATGGTAATGAATATGGTATTAATTCTGAAATACTAAGGGTTACAGAAATTGTTTCAAAGGTTTGGGGTAAGAGGGTCATGGTATTTGAGTATCAATTTCAGATGAAGTCTCCTTCAGAAGAGAATATCGGGAAAATAAGAAACATTTTTTTCAATTTATTTGAAGAATTTGAAATGATGAACCTGGTTAAAAAAAGTGTCGAAGCAAAATCGGCATTTGAAGTAACAGATCTTTGGTATTTAGACGGTATTTTACATTTAGAGGTAGCACATTTGGTTAATGTTGAGACAATTATGTATACTAAAGATTTAAAAAAGGTATAGTTCAAACAGTATGTTTAAAGTGAAATAAAAAGAGTTTCTTCAATAAATTAATTATTGGAGAAACTCTTTAGTTATTTATTCAAGCATAATAGCATCGTTCGGTATAGCAAATGGTTTGTCAGTATTAATATGATCAAAGAATAATATACCATTTAAATGATCAATTTCATGTTGGACTACAATTGCTTCATAATTTTTCAAGCGGATTTTATGTTGTGTACCTTCGATATCAAAGTAACGAAGTGTAATCCGATCAGCTCTTGGCACATATCCAGGGACATCTCTATCAACTGATAAGCAACCTTCACCTTCTGAAAGTGCAGCAACTTGAACTGACTGACTTAAAATAGTAGGATTAATTAACACTTGTTTAAGTGTGGGCTCTTCACCTTCTGGGCCAGGGATTAAGACAGCAGTCATTCGTTTAGAAATTGCTAATTGCGGAGCTGCTAAGCCAACACCTGCGCGTAGATGATATTTTTCAGCTATTTCTTCATTTTGACTATTCTCTAAAAATTCCATTAAATCATGTGCGAGTTGTTTATCATCATCTGAAAGCGGAAAAGTCATTTCGCTTGAACGATTTCGTAAAATTGGATTACCTTCACGAATGATATTTTTCATTGTTATTTTAATCAAAATAGTACCTCCAAATTAATATTCTACGGTACATTGTAGCATAAAATAATCATATCTGTAGGCCATTTGAAAATTAATAGTTATGTTTCATTTCTTTTAGTTTTTAATGGATTGCTGTAAAATGAAACATAGTAATTACTTTCAAGTATATTGAAAGTATTAGTTGAAAATTAATTCAATAATTAAATAAAGTAAAAATAAAGGGAGTTTAACACACTAAATTATGAATAATAAAATTGATTACCCATTAGAAGCACATTGGACTACTGAAGAAATTATCTCTGTCAGTGAATTCTATAAAGCAATAGAATTAGCAAATTCTACAGGTATTGATCGAGAAGAATTGCTTTATAATTATCGTGAGTTTAAAAAAATTGTTCCTTCCAAAATGGAGGAAAAACAAATAGGCAGATCGTACGAAGATGAATCAGGTTTTAGTATTTATCGTACAATGAAATTTGCAAGAGAGAGTACAAGGGACGTTATTAAAATTAACCAATAGGGAGGTTATGATTTGAATATTGATGAGGTTAATTATCAGGTTAAAAGTTGGCTGACAGAGGCACGTGAAAATATTATTCATGCATTTGGAAATCCATTGTCTGTTGAAACAAAAAGTAGTCGAGTTGATCTTGTAACTAATATGGATAAACAGACTGAAAAATTTTTAGTAAACAAAATTCGTACCTTTGATCCGAAAGCCAAAATTTTAGGTGAAGAAGGTTTTGGGGATGATGTAACAAATTTAGATGGTACTGTTTGGATTGTTGATCCAATTGATGGCACAATGAATTTTGTCAAACAGAAAGATCATTTCGCGATTATGATTGGTATTTATGAAAACGGTATTGGAAAATTGGGATTCATTATGGATGTAATGAATAATGTTTTATATTCTGGTGGGCCAGATAGGGGCGTCTTTGCCAACGATAAAAAACTTGAAAAGCCTGAAAATATAGCACTTAAGGATGGCTTGCTAGGTTGTAGCTCACCTATGTTAATGATGGACTATAAGCATTTACAATCAATTGTTCAACATAGTTCAGGTGCTAGGGTTTATGGAAGTGCCGGTATTGAGTTTGTTCACATATTACGTGGACAAGAAATTGGTTATGTTTCTCACTTAAAACCATGGGATTTTGCAGCCGGTAAAATATTGGCGGAAACTCTTGGTATCACCGTGAAAACAATTGACGGGTTAGAGCTCGATATGTTACAATCAGCAGATGTATTAATAGCAACGGAAAACGCACAAGAGGACATTTTAAAACTACTAAATAGTTTTTAGTAGAATCGCGTTGTGGCTGTGACTAACAAGTCGCAGTTTTTTTATGCGATTTATTTATGAAAAAGTATGAAAACTTTTAGTAAGTGTGTTAATTGTCTGCTATAATAGTGAACTGTAGTTATTATTCGTAAAAATATTAAGGCTCCAACGAAAGGAAGAACAAACTTGAAAACAAGAGATGACATTCGTAACATTGCGATTATCGCCCATGTCGATCACGGTAAGACGACATTAGTTAATGAATTATTAAAACAATCAGATACATTGGATGGCCATTCAGAAATTAGTGACCGTGCCATGGATACAAATGATATTGAAAAAGAACGTGGTATTACAATTTTATCAAAAAATACTGCTGTTAGAGTTGGCGACAAACAAATTAACATTTTAGATACACCTGGACATGCCGATTTCGGTGGTGAAGTAGAACGTATCATGAAAATGGTTGATGGTGTTTTACTTGTCGTTGATGCTTTTGAAGGAACAATGCCTCAAACACGTTTTGTTTTGAAAAAAGCTTTAGAACAACAATTAGTACCAATCGTTGTTATTAACAAAATTGATCGTATGGGTGCTCGTCCACAAGAAGTTGTTGATGAAGTTCTTGATTTGTTTATTGAATTAGGTGCTGATGAAGCACAACTTGATTTCCCTGTTATTTATGCTAGTGCATACAATGGTACATCAAGTATGGATCCAGATATCGAAACTCAAAAACATTCTATGGATGACGTTTTTGAAACAATTATAAATACAATTCCTGCACCAGTTGATAACAGTGACGAACCATTACAATTCCAAGTTTCAATGTTGGATTATAATGAATATGTTGGTCGTGTTGGTATTGGTCGTGTGTTCCGTGGAAAAATTGCTGTTGGTGATCAAGTTTCTGTTATTAAACTTGACGGCTCAGTTCAAAACTTCCGTGTTTCAAAACTTTTTGGTTTCTTCGGTTTAGATCGTGTTGAAATTAATGAAGCTAAAGCCGGTGATTTAATTGCAGTTTCAGGGATGGATGACATCTTCGTTGGTGAAACTGTAACACCAAGTGATCATCAAGAAGCATTACCATTAATGCGTATTGATCCACCTACACTACAAATGACATTCAGAACGAATGATTCACCATTTGTTGGACAAGATGGTAAAAACATTACTGCTCGAAAGATGGAAGATCGTCTTAAATTACAATTGCATACTGATGTTTCATTGAAAATTGAAGATACAGATTCTCCAGATGCTTGGGTTGTTTCAGGTCGTGGAGAATTACATTTATCAATCTTAATTGAAACTTTACGTCGCGAAGACTATGAAATTCAAGTTTCACGTCCAGAAGTTATCTACCGTGAATTCGAAGGCAAGATGCAAGAACCATTTGAAAGCGTCCAAATCGATACACCTGATGAATATTCTGGTGGTGTTATTGATACAATGGCTCAACGTAAGGGTGAAATGATTAACATGGAGACCGGTAATAACGGCCAAACTCGTTTAACTTTCTCAGCTCCTACTCGTGGTTTAATTGGATATGATTCACAATTCCTTTCAATGACTCGTGGATACGGTATCTTAAATCATACTTTCTCTGAATACAAACCAGTTATCCGTAACTGGGAACCTGGTCGTCGTAATGGCGCATTAGTTTCTATTAATTCAGGAAAAGCTACAACATATTCAATTATGAGTATTGAAGAACGTGGAACAATTTATGTAACACCTACTACTGATATTTATGAAGGAATGGTTGTTGGACAAAGTAGCCGTGAACGTGATATTTCTGTAAATATTACTAAAGGAAAAGCTATGAGTAATGTTCGTTCTTCTAATAAAGATCAAACAGCCTCAATCAAGAAACCAACTATTCTTACTCTTGAAGAATCATTGGAATTCTTGAACACGGATGAATTATTAGAAATCACACCAAATAATTTACGCTTACGTAAACGTATCTTAGATACAAATATGCGTGAAAAAGCTCAAAAACAACATAAAACAGATTCAAAAAAAGGTTAATTTAAAAAGAGTTGAAAATGATTAAGTTCATTTTCAACTCTTTTTTTTAATCATGATAAATAGTAATATGGTATACTATTAGGAGTCACGAGAGAATAAAATCGATGAAAAACAACATTTCTAAAGAAAATGTGATGGTCACTTTGCAAGAAAATGTAGATAAAATAAATAAATTTATCTGGAAACAGCGAAATACATTTTACTAGCTTGGTTATGTTACATTTTAAGAAGTAGTTGATACTTAATTGTTCGTTTTTCTCGTGAAGTAGATTTTGTGTTGGAGTGTGCTCTGTTTGAAGAAAAAACTGAAAAGAAGCAGATAAAGAATCTTGAAGTAACTTCGAATAGACACTTTAGTACTAAATTTGAAAAAATGAAGAAATAAGTTGGATTAAAAATGCAAATTTTAAAAAGAATAACACAAAAATTACAATATCTTGATTATTTTATTTTTATACCGTATATCATATTATCCGGAATTGGTGTGGTCATGGTTTATTCTGCTAGTTCATATAAGGTTCAAATGGCGGGTGGCGATCCAACGACATATTTAAAAAAACAATTGCTTTTTGCCATTTTAGGATTGCTAGTTGCTTTCCTTATATATTCAATGAAGGTTAATTTTTTTAAAAGTTCTGGATTTATAATATTATTTGGTGCAGTGTCCATTCTGCTACTTTTATACGTAGTACTTAGCGGTAAAACAGTTAATGGTGCAGCAGGATGGATTAACTTTGGCTCTTTTAACATTCAGCCCGCAGAAATCAGCAAGATTTTTTTAGTCTTGTTTATGGCGCAACAAGTTGCATTCCGTGAAAATAAAGAATTAAGTTATGAGGGTAGAAATAAACGTCGTTTTATCTATGCGATTGCAGTAGCCTTACCACTCATTTTAATTTTGGTTGAACCAGATGTGGGTGGGTTTATTATTAATTTTAGTGCAGTATTAATCATTATTTTGGCTAGTGGGTATTCAATTGGAATAACTTCTTTAATTTCTGTTGGTGGCATGGGTACTTTAATGATATTATTATCAAAATTAAAATCTGTTTCTCCAGATTCTGGTGGTCCATTAGCATATATGGCTAAAAGATTTAGTGGATTCAATGATCCGTTTAAATATCAGCAATCAACTGGACAACAGCTGGTAAATTCATATTATGCATTAAGTAATGGTGGTATTTTTGGTGCAGGACTAGGAAATAGCATCCAAAAACGAGGCTATCTACCAGAACCGTATACTGATTTTATATTAGCAATTACAGGTGAAGAACTTGGATTATTGATGGTATTTTTTATTTTAATATTACTTTTCAGTATGATTGGACGAATTATCTTTATTGGTTCTAAAAGTAAAGAAACTTTCCATTCACTTTGTTGTTATGGAATTGCGACGTTTATGACAGTGCAGACTGTATTTAATGTTGGTGGTATATCAGGTGTTTTACCAATAACAGGTGTAACATTTCCATTTCTTAGTTATGGCGGATCAAGTATGCTTATCTTGAGTTTCTGTGTAGGCTTAGTTTTAAATATATCAGCTTTAAGAAAAAAGGAATTACTAAATAATAAATAAAAAGGGGGTCATAATCAAATGCTTGACGAAGAAAATGGGACTAAGTTAGTTATACAAAAAAGACAAGGTGTCATTGTGTTTTTATACCATATGAAGCAAATTAAGCAGTTGAAACGATTCGGTATTATTCAATATATTTCAAAAAAAATGAAATATGTTGTCATTTATATGAATCAAGAAGACCTACCCGAGACGATTAAGAAAATTCAAAATTTAAAATTTGTTAAAAAGACAGAAGTATCGCATCGCCCTGATATTGATATGGACTTTGGGTCTCGAATGGGTGAAAAAGCATTTAAATTAACAGATGAAGATCAAGAAAAATTTAAAAATAAAAGTGAGTAAAGTATATGAGAATAATTTCAGGTGAATATGGCGGAAGAAAATTAAAAGCAGTTCCGGGTATGGCAACAAGACCTACAACGGATAAAGTTAAGGAATCAGTGTTTAATATTATTGGTCCTTATTTTGATGGCGGTAAATCGTTAGATTTATTTGCAGGTAGCGGAGGGTTAAGTATCGAAGCTGTTTCTAGAGGAATCTCGCATGCTTTTCTAATTGATAGACAGTATCAAGCAATTAAAACAATTAATGATAATATTGCTATCACAAAGGAAGAAGATAAGTTTACGGTCTATAAGCAAGATGCCGATAAAGCAATTGGACTATTAAAAGGTAAAGAAACATTTGATCTTGTTTTTTTAGACCCACCTTATAAGACCCAAGAAATAATTGATACGATAAAAAAAATAGATAGCAGCGAGTTGTTAAATAATCAAGCTTTAATTATTTGTGAAACAGATCAATATGCTAACTTACCTGATGATATTTCTGGATTCAGGCTATTTAGGAGACAAAATTATGGAATTACACAGGTAACGATTTATCAAAAGGAGAACTAAAATGAATGCAGTTTTTCCGGGAAGTTTCGATCCATTAACTAATGGACACTTAGATATTATTGTTCGATCAAGCCAAATTTTTGATAAAGTTATTGTCGCAGTTATGACTAATACTAAAAAGAAGTCATTGTTTACAGCTGATGAAAAGGTAGATTTGATTAGTGAAGCTACCTTTTCATTAGCAAATGTAGAAGTAGTTAGTGTTGAATCAGATTTAACGATTAACTTAATGCACCAATTAGATGCTAAAATAATTATTCGTAGTGTTAGAAATAATAGGGATTTTGAATATGAAAAAGATATTGCATTGATGAACAAAGAGTTAGATGAAACAGTGGAAACTGTATTGATGCTTGCTAATCCTAAATACGCACATATTTCCTCAAGTTTAATGAAAGAAATATTTAAATTTGATGGAGATATTTCAAATATGGTACCTAATCATATAAAAGTAGCTATGATTAAAAAATGTCATGAAGTAATTAGTAAGGAAGATTAACTTAAATAAAATGAATCATCATTAAAATACGTGATAATGATTTAAGGAAAAAAACGAATTTCATTTTAAATGAAATTCGTTTTTTTGCGTATTTAAATATAAGAGGGAGGTGGATAAGATGGATCAAATAAAAAAAATTTGAATTGAATATCGAAAAATTATCATTATTTGTGTGGTATCTGTAATAGCATTGACCATTTTTTCAATAGTTACACAACATAAAAGTAGCAAAACAGATGATATGTTAGTTAATAGTATTACTAGTACGTCGTCTAGCTCGGAAAAAAATATATCAAGCCATTTAGAAACCTCAAATGGTGGGAAAATCGTTGTGGATATCAAAGGAAATATAAAAAAACCAGGTATATACACAATGAAAACAGGAATGAGAATTAGTCAGGTAATCGATTTAGCTGAGGGATTTTTATCTAACGCTGATCAGAAACAGATTAATTTAGCTCAAAAAGTAACAGATGAGATGGTTATATATGTTCCGGCAAAAGGGGAAGTAAAAGAAAATAAAGTAGCAGCTACTACTGCCCAAGGATCTTCTGTTATGGATGCAGGGTCTACTACAGGAACTCAGGATAAATCGAATGATGAATCAACGGTTAATTTAAACACCGCAACGAAAGAACAACTGCAAGGGTTGACTGGAATTGGACCAAAAAAAGCAGAACAAATTTTACAATATAGAGAAGAACATCAATCGTTTAAAACTACGGATGAATTAAAAGAAGTTGGCGGCATCGGTGATAAAACATATGAAAGTCTAAAGGACTCATTAGCGGTCTAACTTTTTTTAAAGATTTATTTTTGATATACTATAAAAAAATGAAAGAAGGAAATACCTAAATGCCTGATAATAGAATTCCTTGGGATCAATATTTTATGACGCAAGCTGCATTACTATCATTAAGAAGTACATGTGAAAGATTATCTGTTGGTGCGATACTTGTTAGAGATAAACGGATTATTGCAGGCGGATATAACGGCGCTGTTTCAGGGGATGTACATTGTATAGATGAAGGTTGCTACCTTGTAGACGGACATTGTGTACGAACGATTCATGCAGAAATGAATGCAGTTTTACAGTGTGCAAAGTTTGGCTCAGCGACAGATAATTCAGAAATTTATGTGACAGATTTTCCTTGTTTACAGTGTACAAAAATGCTACTTCAATCCGGCGTGAAAAAAATATATTATTTACGTAATTATCATAATGATGATTATGCCATATCACTATTAGAAAGAAATAATGTTATTTTTGAGCAAGTAAAAGTTGATAAAAATTATATTGAAGAAATTGTTCTGAATAAAATATTTTCAGAATAAAATCAGTTGAAGCAGTTGATCTATTTTTTGCGACGTTAGTTATTGGAATAACAAGTTTATATGTTGTAAATTACAATCCTATTTGGATTATTTTCGCTATCGTTATTTTTATACGAATTATTACGTTAAAACGTTCGATAACTTTTTATATTTGTTGTGTCTGTATTTTAATTTTTGGTATTTATTTTTACAGTAATGCGAAGGAAAGCCAGAAGCAAGTTGTAGTTGAAAAAGAGGTACAAAATGTTAATGTGAAAATTTACCCTGATGATTATTCAATCAATGGTGATTTGGTTAGTTTTGATGGACAAATAATTTCTAATTCACAAAAAATTCGAGGATTTTATAACTGTAAGTCACAAAATGAACTCAATAAGATTAAACATAATAAACACACTAAAATTATAAACGTTGATGCTAAGCTACAAAAAATTAAATCAGCGACAAATGAAAACGAGTTTGATTATCAAAGTTTTATGCGAACTAAATCAATTTACAATAGTATGACTATTATAAAAGTTAATAATAGTGAAAAAAATGTCATGAATTTATCGCTTGAATCCGTGATAAGTAAGTTACATGAATTACGAGCAGAATTAAAAAGTTATTTTAATTCTTTATCCAATCCGTTAGATAAATTTTTGAATGCTTTGGTAATTGGTGATAAGACTCAGGAATTCAATCAGGATTTAGCCTCTATAAGACAATTAGGATTAATTCATTTATTCTGTTTATCGGGTTTACATGTATATTATTTTGTGATGTTAATAAGAACGTTAGGAAATAGACTATTAATCCCACGTGAGACAGTAGCCAAAGGATTACTTTTTTTACTTCCATGCTATTTAGTTATTGCAGGGGAATCTAGTAGTTTACGACGTGCAATTTTTATGTGTATGGTTCAACTTATTTGTGAACTAATTGATAAACCTGTCCAAGGGATTACGGTTTGGTGTTTCGCTTTGTTAATAGGATTGGTGATTGAACCACAAGTACTGTTCACATTTGGCGGTCAGTTGAGCTATCTAATGTCATTACTACTAATCTTTATGGAGAATAAAGGTACTTTTGAATCAGGTATTTGGCTAAACTTATTTAGTTTGCCATTTATTTTTTTCAACGTTTATCAGTGGAATGTTCTATCAATTGTACTTAGTATTTTTATTATTCCTATTTTTGAATTCTTAATCCTACCAATTGTAATTTTTGGAGGAATGGTTGGGATTCATTTTAAGGTTGTTATGGATGGGATAAATACTGTATTAAAAACGTTTATTTATTTTTTTGATGAACTAGCACGTTTACCATTAACGATAACGTTTGGTAAACCCAGTTTAAATATGTGCATGCTATTTTTCATGTGCACCTTAACATGTTTTTTACATCCTTCGTGTATTAAAAGATGGGCAATATTAGTTAGTTTCTATGTTATGGTATTTCTATGGATCCATTTTCCAATTCGGCAAGAAGTCGTTTTTTTTGACATTGGTCAAGGGGATTCAACATTGATAAGAAAGCCGTTTAATAGGCAAATTACATTAGTAGATACAGGCGGTAAAGTTCATTTTAAGATGGATAGCTGGCGAACTAGAAAGGAGTATCAAACTTCTGGTGAAAAAATTATTACTAATTATTTATTAAGCAAAGGAATCAGTCATATAGACTATTTATATTTGACGCATCAAGATGCAGATCATATAGGTAATTTTCCGTCTATATTAACCAAAATAGACGTCGATAGAATGATTGTTCCATCTGGAATGGAACAACTGCCACAATTCATTAAAAAAATAGAATCTACTCGACCGCCTAAAATGGTGATACCTATGACAGATAATAGTAAAAAACAGGATGCTGAATTGATGATTCTACATCCTTTTAATCAAGGTATAGGAAAAAACGAAGATTCTCTTGTTTTATTTGGAACAATCGGGAAATATAGCTATCTTATTACTGGCGATTTGGACCGAGCTGGTGAAAAAAAGGTTATTCAAAAATATCCCAATTTACAAATATCAATTCTTAAAACAGGTCATCATGGCAGTAAAACTGCGACTGATCCAATATTTATTGATCAAATAAAACCGAAGTTAGCGGTGATTTCTGCTGGTAAGAATAATAGATATGGCCACCCACATCAAGAAACATTAGATACTTTGAAAAAATATCGAATACCGTTTGTTAGTACAGCAGAGCATGGTATGATAAGAATCAGCAAGTTTCAAAATTATAAAGAAAAATTAGAAGTTTTTAACAATGAAAAGAGCTGATAAATATGAATTCACAGGCAATAATTTCAACGTTATCTCTTGAAAATGTGAAGCCAGTAAATCTTGTCTTAGGTAATGAGACTTATTTAATGGAAGATGTAAAAAAAGCATTTACTGAGTTGATACCTGAAGAAGAGAGAACGATGAATTTAGGTAAATATGATATGGAGGAGGTTCCGTTGGCTAAAGCATTAGATGATGCGATGTCTGTTCCTTTTTTTGGTGATAAGCGCTTAATTTTTATTCAAAATCCTTTTTTTCTAACGTCAGACACTAAAAAAAGAAAAATTGAACACGATATTGATGGTCTTTTATCTTATTTAGCTCATCCGGAACCAACAAGTATTGTAGTTATATTTGCGCCTTATAAAGAATTAGATGGTCGTAAAAAGATTAGTAAGATGCTTAAAAAATTTAGTCTAGTTATTGATAATCAACCGTTAAATGAGCGTGCAACGCGACAGTTTATAGCCCAAGAGATGGCTAACAAATCATTTGAAATAGATGAAAACGCTTTGGAATTATTTCTAGAAAGAACCAATACAGAATTATCAACAATCATGAATGAATTGCCAAAGTTATTTTTGTATAATTTTGAAACCCACCGAATTACATTATCATCTGTTGAAAATTTAGTTTCTAAAACTTTAGAACAAAATATATTTGATTTAGTAGATGTTGTTATTTCAAATAATATTGAAAAATCAGTAACGTTGTATCATGATTTAATTTTACAAAATGAAGAGCCAATTAAGATAAATGCAATATTATTGGGACAATTTAGATTATTATTACAAGTGAAAATTTTGCAAGATAAAGGTTACTCACAAGGAGATTTAGCTAGTGTTTTAAAAGTGCATCCTTATCGAATTAAGTTGGCACTTCAAAAGATAAAGAAATTTAATAGAAGTGATTTGAGGAAAATTTATTTAGCGTTAATTGATTTAGAAAAAGCAATGAAGACGACACAACAAGATCAAGAAGGATTATTCTCATTATTTATGCTTCAAATTAATCGTATAGATGTATAAAATAAAAAATACCCAGTAGATTATTAATCTACTGGGTATTTTTCTGAAAACTTATTTAGCGTAACGAGCAGCCATACGAGACTTATCACGAGCAGCTTTGTTTTCTTTGATCAAACCTTTAGAATGTGCTTTGTCGATTGCAGTAATAGCAGCTTTGTATAAAGCATCTACATTATCGGCACCAGCAGTCTTAGCTTGTTCAAACTTCTTTACAGCAGTACGCATTGTGCTTAATTGAGCAGCATTTTTAACGTTTGCTTTTTCATTCGTTTTTACACGTTTAATTGCAGATTGAATAATTGGCATTTAAGTCACCTCCACTTATCATGATCACCTTATTGGTTCTCAACAAATATTTCAACAACCATTATTATACCTAACCAAATTAGTTAATGCAATGAAAACTTGTAAAGGATTTTTACTTGATAGTAATAATTAGATAAGAGAAGTTATAAAAAACTTGCAATATACTCTAAATTTTAGTAAGGTTAGATTTGTTCCAAGTAACCTTTAACTTAGTTTGTTGACGTCTCACCGACGACTTACTCGGTTTTAGGCATTTAGATTCAGAAAGGTGGGAAACACTAATGGCAATTACAAATGAAAAGAAAACAGAAATTATGAACGAATATGCTCGTCAAGAAGGCGATACAGGTTCTGCTGAAGTACAAATCGCTGTACTTACTGCAGATATCGTTGAATTGAATGCACATATCGGCGTTCATAAAAAAGATTTCGCTTCACAACGTGGTTTGATGAAGAAAATCGGACATCGTCGTAACCTTTTAGCATATTTACGTAACAAAGATATTCAACGTTACCGTGAATTGATCCAACGCTTAGGTCTTCGTCGTTAAAACTAAAAGCAAAACTCTTAATAAGAGTTTTGCTTTTTTTATTTTTAAAATTTAAGATATGTCTACTATAAGTGAGTTAAATGTAAAACGTTCATAAATTTTATGGTATAATTGAGATTCAAATAAAGAAAAAGAAGGTTTTTTTCAATGGACGGATATAGAGTTGCGGTTGTCGGTGCTACAGGCGCTGTTGGAACACGAATGATTCAAATGCTAGAAGAAACAAGTTTACCCATCAATAGTATTAAATATTTGGCATCTAAACGTTCTGCAGGACAAGTATTAAAATTTAAAGGTCAGGATGTTATCGTAGAAGAAACAACATCTGATTCTTTTGAGAATGTTGATTTGGCTCTATTTTCTGCTGGCGGTAGTGTATCTAAAAAGTTTGCACCTGAAGCAATTAAACGTGGTGCAGTTGTTGTAGACAACACTAGTGCGTTTAGAATGGATCCTGATGTCCCACTAGTAGTTCCTGAAGTTAATGAACAGGCACTTTATGAACACAAAGGACTAATTGCTAACCCAAATTGTTCAACTATCCAAATGGTAGTTGCACTAGAACCAATTCGTAAAAATTACGGTTTAAAGAAGGTTGTTGTTACAACAATGCAAGCTGTTAGTGGTGCTGGAAACTTAGCTATTCAAGAATTAAAAGATGAAACACAAGCTTATCTTGATGGCGAAGAGATGGAAGCAAAGATTTTACCAGCTTCTGGTGATAAAAAGCATTATCCAATTGCATTTAATCCACTACCACAAATTGATGTTTTTGAAGACACAGGTTATACACATGAAGAATGGAAAATGATTCATGAAACGAAGAAAATAATGTCTAATCAAGATATTCAAGTTACTGCAACATGTGTACGTGTACCAGTTGTTGTTAGCCATTCGGAATCTGTTTGGTTTGAAGTTGAAAGTCATGATGCTTCTGTTAAACAAATTCAAAATATTCTTGCAGATGCACCCGGTGTGGTTTTACAAGATAATCCGGAACAACAGATATATCCACAAGCAATTAATGCCACTGGTAAGAAAGATACATTTGTTGGTCGTGTTAGAGCTGATTTAGAACAGGATAATGCCTTCCAATTATGGGTCGTTTCGGATAATTTGTTAAAAGGTGCTGCATGGAATTCAGTTCAAATTGCTGAAAAATTGCATGAATTAGATTTATTAAGAGTTCCAAAGTAAAAAGAAAGGAGTGAATTAAGCGAATGTTTGAAAATGTAGATATAATGACAGCTATGGTCACACCATTTAATGATCAGAATCAAGTGGATGAAGATCGCTTAATTAAATTAATTGAACATTTAATTTTAACAGGTTCAAAAGGTATCCTGGTTAATGGTACTACGGGCGAATCGCCTACGTTGAATCATTCTGAAAAATTAAATTTGATTAAAAAAACAGTGGCAATAGTTAATGGTAGAGTTCCAATTATGGCTGGTACAGGATCAAATAATACTATGGAGACAATTGATTTTACCAATGAGGTAGCCGCTATTACTGGTGTGGACGCAGCTTTAGTTGTTGTGCCATACTATAATAAGCCTAATCAAAAAGGTATGATTGCTCATTTTGAAGCAGTTGCAAATGCTTCGAAATTGCCTATTTTCATTTATAATATTCCGGGTCGTACAGGCGTAACTATGACTGTTGAAACAATTGTTAAGTTATCTAATAATAATCATATTATTGGTATTAAAGATTGTACAGGTAGTGAAAATTTAAGTCGTATTGTTGAACAAACGCCAGATGATTTCTTGGTGTATACTGGTGAAGATACGGATAGTTTGACTGCAAAAATCTTAGGAGCAAGTGGTGTTATTTCTGTTGCAAGCCATATATTTGGTATTGAAATGACTAAAATGTATCAAGCTGTACAAGATGGAAATATTAAGCTTGCAGGAGATATTCAAAGAGAGTTGACGCCAAAAATGGCTGCACTTTTTTCTCTTCCATCTCCTGGACCAGCTAAAGCAGCTTTAAATTACAAGGGTATCTTAGTAGGTGGGTGTCGTTTACCAATAGAGGCATTAACTGACAATGAAATAAATCAACTAGTGAAAATACTAAAAATATAAAATATGTAAGAGGTGAAGTAATGAGTAAAGTTAAAATAATTCCACTTGGTGGCGTTCGAGAAAATGGTAAAAATATGTATGTCGTTGAAGTGGATGATGATCTATTTATTTTTGATTCTGGATTAATGTATCCAGAAAATGGCTTATTAGGGATTGATATTGTAATTCCTGATTTTAGTTATTTGAGAGAAAATAAAGAACGAATTGTAGGTGTTTTCTTAACACATGGGCATGCAGATGCAATTGGTGCATTACCATACTTTGTGAGTGAATTTGATGTGCCTGTTTTTGGATCAGAATTAACAATTGCATTAGCAAAAATTAATATTGAAAATGATCCTAAGGCAAGTAAATTTTCTGATTTTCACGTTGTTAATGATCAGACTGAGATTGATTTTGGTAAAACGACAATTTCATTCTTTAAAACGACCCATTCAATTCCTGAATCATTAGGAATCGTTTTAGGTACTGATGAAGGGCAGATTGTTTATACAGGTGATTTTAAGTTCGATCAAGCTGCGGCACCAGTTTACCAAACAGATTTTGGACGTTTAGCTGAGATTGGTAAGAATGGTGTTTTAGCGTTATTAAGTGATTCAGCTAATGCTGAGAACCCATTCCCAACAGTCAATGAAAGTGCAATTGACGAATACATTAATGAAACATTTGAATATCAAAAAGGTCGTATTATTGTTGCCTGTGTGGCATCAAATATATTACGAGTACAACAGATACTAAATGCTGCAAAGGAAAGTCATCGAAAGGTTATATTAACAGGACACGATGTTGAAAAAATCGTTAAAACAGCTATGGATTTGAAGAAATTAGTTCTTCCTGATGAAAATTTAATTGTTCCAATGAGTGATATTAGCAAATATGACGATGATCAACTAATTATATTGGAAACAGGTAAAATGGGTGAACCTTTAAAATCATTACAGCGAATGGCTTTAAATCAACATTCAACTGTTAATATTCATGAAGGAGATCTTGTTTTCATTACGACAACAACGTCAAAAGCTATGGAAACTAATGTGGCAAAGACAAGAGATCTCATTTACCGAGCAGGAGCTGATGTGAAAGCAATTTCTGATGAATTAAATTCTTCAGGTCATGCTGGTCAAAATGATTTACAACTAATGATCAATTTAATGAAACCAAAATACCTGGTTCCAATTCAAGGTGAATATCGATTACTTGCGGCACATGCTGATTTAGCACATACATTAGGAATGCCATATGATCATATCTTTATTACTGGTAAGGGTGATGTTTTAAGTTATTCTGAAGGAAAAATGAATTTAGGATCGCAAGTTGAAGCAGGAAATACCATGATTGATGGTATTGGTGTTGGTGATATTGGAAATATTGTACTGAGAGATCGTAAAATACTTTCTGAAGATGGTATTTTTATTGCAGTCGTCACAATTGATCGTAAAAAGAAAAAAATCATAAACAAGCCTAAAATTACATCAAGAGGATTTGTTTATACAAAAACGAGCCTTGATTTAATTGAAAAGAGTGCTGAAATTGTGTCAGAAACAGTACAAGATAATTTGAACAATAAAGAATTTGATTGGGGACATTTAAAACAAGATGTTCGTGAAAAAATGAGTCATTTCCTATATGAACAAACAAAACGACGTCCAGTTATTTTACCTGTTATTATGGAAATTAATCAGTATCATAGAAAATCAACAAAGTCTAAAGAAGTTAAACCGGCGGAAACAAAAAATAACGAAAAATAATCAAAAAGGGATAACACAAATGTTGTTATCCCTTTTTTTAGAATAAATAGAGGATATTATGGCAGAAATTATTCCGTTTCCCGACCAAGAGAAACAAAATTATCAGTTAGCAAAAAAGGCTGTAAGTGACAAAAATTATCAACTAGCATCACAATTATTCACAAAAAATTATGATGGTCATCGTAGTTTTAAAAATAATAAATTATTGGTTAATTCTCTAGTTTTGGATGCTCAATTTCAAGAAGCGTTAATTATCGCTGACGAATTTTATAGCGATTACTTAAAACGTGGGGATCAATTTGCAGTTTATTTAAATATACTGTTAAAAAACAATAAATTTATTCGAGCTTGGCAATTGGTTAAAGAGCAACCTTTTGCCACATCACTAGTTTTGGATGCTGAAAATGAATGCCGTGAAAAATTCGATAAACAACTTAGACAAAATGAACGTCAATTTGCACACTTAGGTTCAGTGGACTTTTTTGGACAGCAACAAATTGTTCAAAGTGGACTGGTACTACCTAAAAATGAATTCTTAGATGCTTGTCAAAAAATATTTATGGATAAAGACGTACATCCAATTATAAAATCAAGTCTATTGCAAGAGGTACAAAAGATACCTAATAATATTGAAATAATAAACTATTTATGGGTTGATGGAACTCAGAAAAAAATTGACGTAAAAAAATTAGTTGCAAATGAAAATGAACCTGTATTACTGACAATTAATCAATTAACAAAAAATGATGAGGGAACTATTGATGTACAAATGAATAATTCTTTAAATCATATGTTAAATTTAAAATTGGGGATGATTTATCCTTTTGCAAGTGATTTTTTGGGTATTGAGAAAGAATGGATTGAATTAGTAAAAAGTGAGTTAGGTATGGAATCCACTTTTAAAAGGACTGAAAATTTAACGTATATGGTTGAATTAAATGCATTACTTTCGAAAGAATTAACTGAAATTATGAATTAATGATTAGGTAAAGCTAGCCGTTTACAGTAATCTATGATATTCTAATAAAGAATCCAAAATTTCACTTAGATTTAGTTGTATGAGCGTAGATTTAACCAGGTTATTTTAAGACGAGATAAAAAGTTTCAGTATTCTTTAAATAGGTATTTACAAAACTCTAAACAGTCTATATAATATTTTAAGGATTCTTCTTTATTTGATGATAATGTATTTTGTTATTAAATAAAGAAGTAGTATAATAAAAACAAAGAATCATCAGGGTTAGATTTTCTAAAACTGTTTTATTCTTACAAAAACACTAGGAGGCTCTTATTCATGGCAAAAGAACATTACGAACGAACAAAACCCCATGTTAATATTGGTACTATTGGACATGTCGATCATGGGAAGACAACTTTAACAGCTGCAATTAGTAAAGTATTATCAGACAACGGTTTCGGTGAAGCAGCAGATTTCGCTTCAATCGATGCTGCACCTGAAGAACGTGAACGTGGTATTACTATCAATACTGCCCATGTTGAATACGAAACAGCTGCACGTCATTACGCACATATCGATGCTCCAGGACATGCTGATTACGTTAAAAACATGATCACTGGTGCTGCACAAATGGATGGTGCTATCTTAGTTGTAGCCGCAACTGATGGCCCTATGCCTCAAACACGTGAACATATCTTACTTGCTCGCCAAGTTGGTGTTGATTACCTTATCGTGTTCTTAAACAAAACTGATTTGGTTGATGATGAAGAATTATTAGACCTTGTAGAAATGGAAGTTCGTGAATTATTAAGCGAATATGATTTCCCAGGCGATGATATTCCTGTTATCCGTGGTTCAGCTCTTAAAGCCCTTGAAGGCGATCCAGAAGCTGTAAAACAAGTTGAATTATTAATGGATACTGTTGATTCATACATCCCAACACCAGTTCGTCCTACAGACCAACCATTCTTAATGCCAGTTGAAGATGTATTTACAATTACTGGTCGTGGAACTGTTGCTTCAGGTCGTATCGATCGTGGTACAGTTAAAGTCGGAGACGATATTGAAATTGTTGGTTTACATGAAGATGTTCTTAAAACAACAGTTACAGGTATCGAAATGTTCCGTAAAACACTTGACGAAGGTGAAGCCGGCGATAACGTTGGTGCTTTACTCCGTGGTGTTGATCGCGAACAAATCGAACGTGGACAAGTTCTTGCACAACCTGGTTCAATCAAAACTCACAAATTATTCAAAGGCGAAGTTTATATCCTTTCTAAGGAAGAAGGTGGACGTCATACTCCATTCTTCTCAAACTACCGTCCTCAATTCTTCTTCCATACAACTGATGTTACTGGTGTTATTGAATTACCAGAAGGTGTAGAAATGGTTATGCCTGGTGATAACGTTACATTTACAGTATCATTAATCGCCCCAGTTGCTATTGAAAAAGGTCTTAAATTTACTGTTCGTGAAGGTGGCCGTACTGTTGGTGCCGGAGTCGTTTCAGAAATTGATGATTAATTTTTAATTAATTAAAAAAAGAAATTCGGAAAGCTTTTGCTTTTCGAATTTTTTTTTATAACCATTTACAATCTAGTAATGATACGGTAAAATAGACAAGTATATAAATAGTACGAATATAAAATTTTTGTTCTACCGGAGGGAAAACAATGTCAGCAAAATTTGAAAAAACAGGTAAAAACAATGGAGAAATAACATTCGAAATTGAAACTGATAAAATTAAAGAAGGATTGGAAAAAGCTTTCTTAAAAGTTAAGAAAGATTTAACTGTTCCTGGATTCCGTAAAGGAAAAGTTTCACGTCAAGTATTTAACAGAATGTATGGTGAAGAATCATTATACGAAGATGCTTTAAACATTCTATTGCCAGAAGCATACGAAAAGGCACTTGAAGAAGTTAAAGTATCACCCGTTGATCAACCTGATATTAACATTGATAGTTTAGAAAAAGATTCTACATGGGTCCTTAAAGCTAAAGTTACACTTCAACCAGAAGTTGAATTAGGTGACTATAAAGGATTAACTGTTCCTAAACAATCACGTCGAGTAACTAAAAAAGACGTAGAAGATAGTTTAGAAGCAAAACGTCAACAACAAGCTGAACTTGTACTTAAAGAAGACGAAGCAGCTATTTCTGGCGACACTGTTATCATTGATTTTGAAGGTAAAGTTGATGGCGTTGCATTTGATGGTGGAAAATCAGAAAATTATACTCTTGAATTAGGTTCAAATTCATTTATTCCTGGATTTGAAGACCAATTGGTAGGACATAAAGCTGGAGAGGATGTTGACGTAAAAGTTACATTCCCTGAAGATTACCAAGCTGAAGACTTACGTGGTAAAGAAGCAGTATTTGCTGTTAAAGTTCATGAAGTCAAAGGCAAAGAACTTCCAGAAATGGATGATGAATTTGCTAAAGATGTTGATGAAGAAGTTAATACGCTTGAAGAATTACAAGCAAAAACAAAAGATCAAATTAAAGAAACAAAAGAAGCTGCAGCTAAGGAAGCAATTCAAGATGCAGCAATTGAATTAGCAGTTGATAATGCTAAAGTTGATGAAATTCCTAATTCAATGATTGAAGAAGATGTTCATCGCCAAATGGATCAATACCTTGCAAATATGCAACAACAAGGAATTGACACAAAGATGTACTTCCAATTAACAGGAACAAGTGAAGACGATTTACACAAACAATTTGAAGAAGGCGCAGAACGTCGTGTTAAAACAAATCTTGTGTTAGAAGCTATCGTTGCCGCTGAAAAAATTGAACCTTCTGAAGAAGAAGTTTCATCTGAAATATCAAACTTAGCAGAACAATATGGTATGGAAGAAGAAGCAGTTCGTTCTGCTCTTTCAGACGATATGGTAAAACATGATATTGCTATCAAGAAAGTTGTTGACGAGTTAGCTGACTCAGCAGTTGAAGAAGCAAAAATGAAAAAATAAATAATTAATCGGATATTTTGATTAATCATTTTGAATGAATGAGATTGAAGCGAGTTTATTAGCTTCAATCTTTTTTGTTAAATACATTTGAACGTAAATATTCGCGAAATATTGCTTTATTTGGTACTATAGGTATGCATAAAGTAAAAGATGAGAAGAAAAATACGAGGTGGTAAAATGTTCGAAAATACTGAAGAAGGCGGACCCGTAAATTGTTCTTTTTGCGGTAAGTCACAAGATCAAGTAATGAAAATCGTTGCTGGACCTGGTGTTTATATTTGTAATGAATGTGTTGATTTATGTAAGGAAATTATCGACGAGGAATTCAGGGAACAAATGGATTCTGAACCATTACTTGTATTAAAACCACAAGCAATTATGAATAAATTGAATGATTATGTAATTGGGCAAGATCAATCTAAAAAAACGTTGTCAGTTGCGGTTTATAATCATTATAAACGAGTTAATCATATGCTTGAAGTTGACGAAGATAATGACGAAACAGAATTACAAAAAAGTAATATTTGTTTAGTTGGTCCTACGGGATCAGGTAAGACATATTTAGCACAAAGTTTAGCTAAAATTTTAAACGTACCATTTGCTATTGCAGATGCCACTACTTTAACTGAGGCTGGATATGTTGGTGAAGATGTTGAAAATATCCTTTTAAAATTATTGCAAAGTGCAGATTATGATGTTGCAAAAGCTGAAAAAGGAATTATCTACATTGATGAAATCGATAAAATTGCTAAGAAGAGTGAGAATGTTTCAATCACACGTGATGTATCAGGTGAGGGTGTTCAACAGGCACTTTTAAAGATTCTTGAAGGTACTATTGCAAGTGTTCCGCCTCAAGGTGGACGTAAACACCCACAACAAGAATTAATTCAAATAGATACTAAGAATATTTTATTTATTGTTGGTGGGGCATTTGCTGGAATTGAAACAATGGTCAAAAATCGATTAGGCGATAAAACGATTGGTTTCGGTGCTGAATCCAATTCTGAAACTATTGATGAACAAAATAGTGTTATGCAACAAATTATTCCAGAAGATTTATTAAAATTTGGATTAATTCCTGAATTTGTTGGTCGTTTACCAATTATGACAGCTTTAGAAGAATTAAAAGAAGAAGATTTAGTTCGAATTTTAACGGAACCTAAAAATGCATTGGTTAAACAATATACAAAACTTGTTGAATTAGATGGTGTGACGCTTGAATTCGAACCTGAGGCATTGTCACGAGTTGCCGAACTTGCTATTAAGCGAGATACTGGGGCACGAGGTTTGCGATCTATTATTGAAGAAACAATGCGTGATGTTATGTTTGATATTCCAAGCCAAGAAGACATCGAGCGCGTAATTATCACTAAAGCAACAGTTGATCAAACTGATGGTCCTGTAATAATTAAAGGGAGCAAGAAAGCAGCATCTTAAAGTCTTGTTAGAGTATAGTCATTTAAAGACTGTCAAATATAGTGAGTACACTCTAAAAAAAAGACATAGTAATGAATATAAATGTAGTATAATGAATTTAAGGTTAATAATTTTAATAAATAATAAAGGGTGGACGTCATGAATAAAACAATAAAAAAAGCGATTTTGTTCGGATTTTCTGGGGTATTGTTGGGTGGACTTGGGTTATTCAATAAGTCTGTTGAAGCTAAGGCTCCTGCAAATAATATTGGGTACAGTGTTCAAAGTATTCAATCTGATAAACAAGTTAAAGCTAGTTTGAAACAATCATACTTTGATTTGAAATTGGATGCTAAGGAAAAAGAAACGATTTCAGTTAAAATCTTTAATTCATCAGACAAAGCATTAAAAATTCGTAATGCTGTTTATACAGCATCTACAAATGATAATGGTCAGCTTGAATATGCAAAAGAATTAGCAAAAAAGAATATTGATAAATCAATGAAATATCCTTTAGCTTCACTTACTAAGTTAGATTCAGGTAGTGTCGTAACAGTTCCTGCTAAAGGAAGTAAAATCGTTAAGGCTACAATTACTATGCCAAAAGATAGTTTCAACGGTGTTTTGTTAGGTAGCTGGTATTTTGAAAAAGTTGATAATTCAACTAAAGAAACAAGTAATAAAAAAGGGATTTCAATTTCAAATGCATATTCATATGCAATTGGAATTAAAATTTTAGAGAAGAAGACGGTTGAACCAAATATGAATTTATTATCAGTTAAAGCTGGTATGAGAAACTATCGTAAAGGTGTATTCCCTGTATTCCAAAACGATAAAGCCGTAATTATTCCTAAATTAACAATTAAATCTGAAATTATGAAAAAGGGTTCAACAGATGTTTTAGAAAATACAACATTAAAGAACCTATCAATGGCTCCTAATTCAAATTTCAAATTCCCAATGCTTTATGACAAGGGTCAATTAGAAGCTGGAGACTACACATTAAAGGCTGTAGCAACAAGTGGTAAAAACACTTGGAAATTCAATAAAAACTTCACAATTACAAATGATGATGCAAGTAAGTACAACAAAGATGCTATTGGAGATCCACAAAAAGCAACAAATCCGCTATGGTATGTTGCTTTAGGTCTTGGTCTCGCAATCCTAGTGATACTAATCTTTTTCCTTATTAAAAGATATGTTGATAAGAAAAAAGCTGATAAGTAAGTATTTAATATTATTATTTATTTTATTTTTCAGTATGCTCGTGACACTTAAAAGTGTGTCTGCAGACATAACGTATGGGTACAGTACGTTACCTAATACGGTTAACAAATATGTTAAGAAAAATAATTCAGAATTTGCAATTTATTCTGATAGTAATAATAGAGAATCACCTTATTTGCAAATAATCGCAACTGATGGATTGACACCATCATGGCAATTGAAAGGTAGGCTACAATATAAGTCAAACGATATTGTACATGTTGACTTATTTCGGCCAAAGTTACAGTCTGGATTAAAGAATATGCCAAGAACTTATGGTGATCTAATTTCTGGAGATTCAACTAATATAACAGCAAATGCTAAAGATAGTAGTGGGGAATATTTATTTTATTGGCCCAATACTTTAATTCAGATTTTGACAACGCATGTGGTAACATATTCGGAAGTACAAATAATTTGGATTATCCAAACGGCAGCAACAAAATAAAAGCTTTACAACATCGAATTATTTAATTCATGTTGTAAAGCTTTTTGATTCAGATTAAGTTACATTAACACATTTTTATATGGTAAAATGGTTTGAGTATTGAAAGGAAGGTGTTTAATATGGATGTTCATAATGTTGAACTTGTTATGAGTGCCGTTGCACCAGCACAGTATCCAACAGATGGTATTCCTGAGATTGCACTGTCAGGACGTTCTAATGTTGGAAAATCATCATTAATAAATACGTTAATAAATCGTAAAAGTTATGCGAGAACTTCTAGTCAGCCTGGAAAAACGCAAACATTGAACTTTTATAACGTGGAACAAAAATTATTTTTCGTAGATGTTCCAGGATATGGATATGCAAAAGTGTCAAAAACAGAACGTGCAAAGTGGGGACAAATGATTGAAACCTATTTAGCAGAACGTACTTCTTTAAGAGGGGTCATTTCATTAGTTGATGCTCGACATGAGCCAACAAAATTAGATGTTCAAATGGTTGATTTTCTTCACTATTACGATATTCCTGTATTGGTTGTTGCGACAAAGAGCGACAAAATTTCTCGTGGTAAGTGGAATCAACATGAGAGTATCATAAGACGTTCATTGTCTTTGACACCTGAAGATGATTTTGTTTTATTTTCGGCTCAAGACAAATCTGGAAAAGAAGAGATTTGGCAATGGATTGAAAGTCATACAGAACTAGGAGAAAAAAATGGAATTTAATGAATATCAAGAAGCAGCAAATCGCACATTATATGGAACTGAACAAGTTTTAACAAATTGTGCATTAGGTGTTGCGGCTGAAGGTGGACAATTAGTTGATTTAATTAAAGATTATACTTTTAAAGGTCGAGAATTAGATAAAGTGAAATTAACTAAAGAAATGGGAGATGTACTTTGGTATTTATCCCAAATTGCTGAATGGGCCGATATTGAATTTGATGATGTTGCAAGAGATAATATTTTAAAATTAAATAAACGTTACCCAGATGGATTTAAAAAATAAAAAAATTCAGATAAGTTTATAACTTATCTGAATTTTTTTATTTTTTAGGTTTCGATTCTTTAACATCAGAACTAGGCTTCTCTTCCGTTTCTGAAGACTTAAGTTCAACTTTAGCAGGATCTTTAGGGTCAAGTGCAAATTTATCAAATAAACTTTCCAAGTTATCTTGGCGTTGGATTTTTAAGCTCATAATTGTAGCCTCCTTATGTAAATATAGAATAACAGTTTATTAAAATGAATACAAGACAACTGATTAATGCATAAAAAGCGCTTTAAATAACTTTTATATGTATAAAGTCATTTATTATATGTATTTAATTGCATAAAAAATCTTTGTAGCATATAATCGATTTATTCACTAATAAGAGAAATTAAAAAAGAGGAGTAAATTGATGCAAATAAATAAAAAATGGTTTATAGGTATATTAATCGCATTTTTCATGATGTTAGTTGGTAGTAATCAAGTAAGTGCTGCAACTGGTAACTCTTTACAGAATGTTAAGGATAAGGGAACGTTAGTACTTGGAACAAGTCCAGATTATCCACCCTATGAATTTCAAACAACAGTTAATGGCGATGATAAAATCGTTGGATTTGATATTTCAATTGCACAAAAAATTGCTAAAGACATTGGAGTTAAGTTAGTAATTAAGAAAATGGATTTTGACTCATTACTTGTTGGCTTAGAAACTAATAAAATTGATATGGTTATTTCAGGTATGAATCCGTCGGATGATCGTAAAAAAAGTATTGATTTTTCAGATGTTTATTACAATGGAAAACAAATGATGTTGGTTAATAAGACTGATGAAGATAAATATAAGACTTTAAATGATTTTTCTGGGCTATCAGTTGGGGCTCAAACTGGATCGCTTCAATATACAATGAGTAAAGAACAAATAAAAAATGTGAATATTAAAGGGTTGGCTAAAGTAACCGATTTAATTTTAGCGCTTAAAAGTGGTAAGGTAGCGGGTGTTGCCATGGAAGAACCAACTGCTAAAGCATACGCACAAAATGATAGTTCATTAGCAGTTGTTAATCCTGGATTTATCTCAGCGCCTGATGCAAGGGGAGCTGCAGCCGGATTTGCAAAGAATTCCGATACTTTGGTGGCAGCTGTAAATAAGTCTATTAAAGAAATTAAAAAGAAAAATTTAATAAATACGACATATTTACCTGAGGCTAGTAATTATTTAACAAAAAATACATCGGATAACACAATGATTCACTATTGGAAATATTTTGCCAAAGGAATTGGTTATACTTTATTAATAACGGCGGTTTCAGTTATTGTTGGTGTTATATTAGGAACGTTGCTAGCACTCATGCGTTTGGGCAAAAATAAAGTGATTAAAGTAATTGCAGTATCCTACATTGAATTTGTTCGTGGAACGCCTCTAATGATTCAAGTGATGTTTGTGTACTTCGGTATTGGAATGTTAGTAAATATTCCAGCGCTAATTGCAGGTATTATTGCTGTATCGCTTAATTCAGGCGCATATATAGCTGAAGTAATACGATCGGGAATCTCTTCTGTTGATGATGGACAAATGGAAGCAGCAAGAAGTTTGGGGCTTTCACAGAAAGAGACGTATCAGTCTGTTATTATTCCACAAGCACTAAAAAATATTTGGCCAGCTCTGGGAAATGAATTTATAACATTAATAAAAGAAAGTTCAATTGTTTCTATTATTGGTGTGACTGATTTAATTTATCAGATGAAAATGGTTCAATCAGCTACTTATAAAGGTATTGCGCCTATCTTTGTTGCAATGTTAATTTACTTTGTTTTAACATTTAGCTTATCTAAATTATTAAATTACTTTGAAGGGAAGATGAAGCATGTCTAAAATTATTGAAGTTAATAAATTAAGAAAATCCTTTGGAAAAAATGATGTTTTAAAAGATATTTCTGAATCAGTTGATAAAGGACAGGTTATCTGTGTGATTGGACCATCAGGATCTGGTAAAAGTACCTTTTTACGTTGTCTGAATCTACTTGAAGTTCCTACATCAGGGGATATTTTATTCGAAGGTGAAAATTTAACAAGTTTAAATGAAAAAGACTTAAATCAATTGAGAGAAAAAATGGGGATGGTTTTTCAAGGTTTTAATTTGTTTCCAAATATGAATGTAATTGAGAATATAAAATTGGCTCCCATGAAAGTTAAAAATATATCAGATAAAGAGTCAGCTGATATAGCTACCAATTTATTAGAAAAAGTTGGATTAGCAGATAAGGCACTACAATATCCAGATAGTTTATCTGGTGGTCAAAAGCAACGAGTTGCGATTGCCAGAGCATTAGCCATGGATCCAGAAGTACTCTTATTCGATGAGCCAACTTCAGCATTAGATCCTGAAATGGTCGGAGAAGTACTTAAAGTTATGAAAACGTTGGCTAGTGACGGAATGACGATGGTAGTTGTGACACATGAAATGGGTTTTGCTAGAGAAGTAGCAGATCAAATTTGGTTCATGGATCAAGGATATATTCAAGAAAAAGGACGTCCAGAAGATGTTTTTGATCATCCGACGTCAGAACGTGCGCAAGATTTTTTATCAAAGATATTGTAAAAAAATAGATTTCAGATAGACTCCCGTCTATTTGGAATCTATTTTCTTTATTCAAACGCTTGTTCGGGGTATAATTAAAGCATATATTAACGTAAAGAAGGTGCCTCGATTGGCTTCAGAGCATATCGAAAATAAATTAGCATTATTACCAGCATTACCAGGATGCTATATCATGAAAAATTTAAATAGTCAGATTATTTATGTTGGGAAAGCAAAAAATTTAAAAAATCGGGTGCGTTCTTACTTCAAAAGTGCGCATGATGGAAAAACAGCTAAATTGGTTTCTCAAATTGTTGATTTTGAAACAATTATTACATCCACTGATAAAGAAGCATTTCTGTTGGAAATTACTTTAATTCAAAAACATCAGCCGTATTATAATATAAAATTAAAGAAAGGTACTGGATATCCATATATTAAAATTACAAATGAAAAAGACCCAATGATGCAAATCGTTAGTCAGGTTAATAAGGACGGTGGATTTTATTTTGGTCCTTATCCAAATGTTTATGCAGCTCAGGAAACATTGCAGTTTTTACAAAAAGTTTATCCTTTAAGAAGATGCAATGGATTTCAGAAGCGACCATGTTTGTATTATCATATGGGGCAATGTTTAGGCTCTTGTTTTAAAGAAGTTCCGCATGAAAAATATGAGGCTCAAATAAAAAAAATCAAATCATTTTTAAATGGTAATGTGATTGTAGCAAAACAAAAACTAAAAAAAGAAATGAGTAAGGCAGCGGATGAAATGTTATTTGAACGTGCCGCTGAATTACGTGATCAAATTCATTTTATTGAAGTTACTGTTGAAAAACAAAAAATCATTTCAAATGATAATACACCTAGAGATTTGTTTAATTTCTATCTGGATAAAGGTTGGTTGTCAATTCAAGTTTTCTTTATTAGGCAAGCACGATTAATGAAGCGAGAAAAAAGACTTTTTCCAATTGTAACAACGGCTGAAGAAGAAATGGCAACTTTTATCCTTCAGTTTTATAATCGAAAAAATAATGTGTTACCAAAAGAAATATTAGTTCCAGCAGGAATTGATACAGATATCTTATCTGATATCTTACAAGTACCAATTCGGACACCACAACGTGGGCAAAAAAGTGAACTTTTAAAATTAGCTAAAAAAAATGCTCGCTTAGTTCTTGAAGAAAAATTCAGATTACTAGAATTAGATGGGCGCAAAACAACTGGTGCCATGAAAGAAATTACAGACGCTATGGGGATTCCAGAAGGTCATCGAATAGAATCTTTTGATCACTCACATATACAAGGGACTGATCTGGTATCAGCCATGGTTAGTTTTATTGATGGTAAACCTGAGAAGAGCGAATATCGCAAATATAAGTTGAATACAGTTGATCATGCGGATGAAGCAGCAAGTACACGTGAAGTTGTTCGCCGACGTTATACACGTCTTTTGAAGGAAGGTAAGCCTATGCCAGATTTAATTTTAATGGATGGTGCTGAAATACAAATAGAAGCTGCAAAAGACGTTTTAAGTAATGAATTAGATTTAATGATTCCAGTAGCGGGGATGGTTAAAAATAACAAGCATAAAACATCTGATTTAATGTTTGGTGATGCTGATCAAAGACTATCATTGGATCCAAAGAGTGAAGGGTTTTACCTTTTACAAAGGATTCAAGATGAAGTCCATCGATTTGCCATTACCTTTCATCGTCAAGTTCATTCAAAGAACTCACTTAGTTCTCGTTTAGATTCTATCCAGGGTGTTGGGCCAAAAACCAAAACGAAATTGTTAAAAGAATTTGGGTCGATGAAACATATTAAAGACGCTTCAATGGAAGAGTTACAAGGATTAGGTATTTCAAAGACAGTCGCACAAACAATAAAATTATCATTATAAATTTACAAAAGGAGTCCTTAATGACAGAGATTTATGTCATTAAGGACTCCTTTTTATTTTAAAATAAAGAAGAGCTATCAGGTATTATCCTGATAGCTCTTCAAAGTTAAACGAATTATTTCTTATTTTCTTTTGCAACTGGACGCCAGATACCGAGGATAATCCCTGCAACTGCAGCACCAATTAAAACAGAAAGTAAGTAGAACGTTTTATTTGTAGCTAAGGCAATTACCCAAAGACCACCATGAGGTGCAGGAACAGAGACGTTCCAGAATTGACTTAAACCACCACCGATTGCAGCACCAATTACACTTGATGTAATGACGTGTAATGGATCTGCTGCTGCGTAAGGAATAGCACCTTCAGTAATAAATGAAATACCAAGAATGTAGTTTGACAAACCGGCTTTTCTTTCATCTTCAGAAAATTTATTTTTCCAGAATGTTGATGCAATAGCTATTGCAAGTGGAGGAATCATACCACCAACCATAACAGCAGCCATCATTTTACCATCACCAGTAGAAGTGAAGACACCAATTGAGAATGTATAAGCTGCTTTGTTAAATGGACCACCCATATCGATAGCCATCATAGCAGCAAGAATTGTACCGATTAAGACGGCATTGGCTGTTCCCATATGAGTTAAGAAATCTGACAAGACATGATTAATTTGTGCGAAGATAGGATTAACCATAAAGAACATAATCGCGCCGACAATTAATAAGGATAAAATAGGGTAGATTAGGATAGGTTTCATCCCATCTAGTGATTTTGGTAAGTTTTTAAAGAGTTTTTTAAGACCGACAATAACATAACCGGCAATAAAACCAGCTGCTAAACCACCTAAGAAACCAGAAACAGATTCAGTTTTAATAACATTTGCGGCAGCAAAGTTAGCCATGTAACCACCAACAATACCAGGCATAAGGGCAGGACGATCACCAATACTCATAGCAATAAAACCGGCTAAGATAGGTACTAAGAAAGCAAATGCATAATTACCAATTCCATTTAAGAAGATAAAAGTTTGTGAACTTGAGCCACCGGGAACGTATTGTTCAACGATGAATGAGAGTGCCATTAAGATACCGCCACCAACAACAAATGGTAACATGTGTGATACACCGTTCATTAAGTTCTTATAAATTTCATTCCAAACACTACCAGAGGTTTCTTCATCATTTTCAGCAGCGTCGGTTCCTTTAGCATGATAAATAGGTGCTTTTCCGTTTACTGCGGCAGTAATCAATTCTTCGGCTTTTTTAATACCATCGGTAACAGGACGGTTAATTAAAGGTTTGCCATCGAAACGATCCATAGCAACTTTTTTATCAGCGGCGACAATGACACCAGACGCACGTTTAATTTCTTCGTCAGTTAAACGATGCTTAATACCTTCTGAGCCATTTGTTTCAACTTTAATGTCAACGCCCATCTCTTCAGCTTGTTTGATGAGGGCAGCTTCAGCCATATAAGTATGAGCGATACCAGTAGGGCAGGCTGTTACAGCGACCACGTATGGATTACCTGATGGTTTAACATCAGTGTTTTTAGCAGCAAGTTGTGCAGCAGCTTCTTTTGCTTCTTTTTCATTTTCAGCGGCAGTGAAGGCAGCTTGAACCTCATCTGGAGTTGTGACTGTTTTTAATTTATCAACTAAATCGGGATTAATTAATAGACTTGATAAAGCAGCTAATGCTTGTAAATGGGCATCGTTTGCACCTTCAGGAGCAGCAATCATGAAAAATAAAAATGTAGGTTGACCATCAAGTGAATCATAGTCAAGTCCTGCTTTACTTTTAGCAAATAGGACAGTAGCACGTTTAACAGCTTTATTTTTTGCATGTGGCATGGCAATACCTTCACCGATACCAGTAGTTGATTGTGCTTCACGTTTTAGAATGTCTTGTTTGTAAAGTTCCTCATCATCAATCACGCCAGCCTCAAAGTATTTATGTACCATTTCATCAATTGCTTCGGCTTTTGTTGTTGCTTGAAGATCCATAATCATGACATCTTTAAGTAATAATTCATTTAAGTCCATAGTGTAAAACTCCTTTTATAATAGTTAGATTTTCTTAATATCAATTTGTGGTAAAATTTCGTTAATTTTTTCAATAGTTGCAATATCTTCAGAAAATGCAGTTGCGGAGCCACAAGCTAGTCCATATTTAAAACTTTCAATAGGATCATTAGTTTTTGCAAAGGTACCTGTAAAACCAGCAATCATTGAATCGCCAGCACCAACTGAATTAATAACAGTCCCTTTAGGCGCATTACTTTGGTAAACAGCATCTTTAGTAATCAATAGGCCGCCATCGCCAGCCATTGAAATTAAAACATGTTGTGCACCTAATTCTAATAATTTTTGACCATATTTCACAATATCGTTGATACCGTTTAAAGTAACATTGAATAATTCGGCTAATTCATGGTGATTTGGTTTCACGACGAGAGGTTTTTCACTAATTGTTTTCAATAGTGCTTCACCAGTTGTATCAATAACAAATTGTGCGCCTTTAGAACGAATTACTTTAATTAATTCATAATAAAAATCTTGAGATAGGTTAGGAACTAAACTACCAGCTAAAATGACAGTATCATCAGACGTCAATGTTTCAAATTGCTCATTGAATAGTTTAAGTTCATCATCTGATATTAGAGGACCCTTACCATTTATTTCGGTTTCTTGGTCAGCTTTTATTTTAATATTAATTCTAGAATCAGCTTTTATTTTTGTAAATTGAGTATCTAGGTGATTAGCTATCATAGCTGACTTAATAAATTCACCTGTGAATCCACCAATAAAACCAAGTGCTTTATTAGGTTGATTCAATTCATTTAAAATTCGGGAAACGTTTATACCTTTACCACCTGGTAATTTTGTATCATAATCCATCCGATTAACTTCGCCAAGCGTTAACTTATCTAGTTGAACGATGTAATCAATAGAAGGATTTAAAGTTACTGTGTAAATCATTGTTGTACCTCCAAAATTTTTGTTTGTGTTTTATAATTTTCAGAATCAGTTACCGGCAATTTATCAGTGATAATTGTAGCCTGATTAAGATCTGCAACTTTAATGAATGAAACTTGGTTAAATTTTGATTTGTCGGCTAAAACATAAGTTTGTCGACTTTGATGAATTGCGGCCAGTTTAACTGCGGCTTCTTCAGGATCTGGTGTGCTAAATCCAAATTTATTGTTAATTGAATTAATACCGAGAAAGACTAAATCAAATTGAAGGTTCTTGATTGATTTAATACTATCAGCTCCCACAATAGCCTTTGTATTAGCTTTAACTTGACCACCGATGACGATTGTTCTAATATCATTTTCAGAAAGAGAAAGTGCATGATTAACACCGTTTGTAACAACAGTTAGATTGTTAACTAACTTAAGATAGGGAATCATTGCGAAAGTTGTACTACCAGCATCAAGAAAAATCACATTATTAGGTTTGATTAAATTTGCAGCAGCTTTAGCAACTGCTATTTTATTTGGCGTATTTAATGAAAATTTTTCTTCTAAATTTGCTTCAACTTTTAATGATTGGATGCTTTGTGCACCACCATGAACTCTTACTAATTCACCATCAGTTTCAAGCTGCTGTAAATCGCGTCGAACAGTTGATTCTGAGACATTTAATTTATGACAAATATCTTGTAACTTAATATAACCATGTTTGTCAATTTCAGAAATAATATATTGGCACCTTTCAATTGTAAGCACTTTCTCAACTCCTTATAAATAAAATACCACCAAAAACATTCAAAATCAACCAAAAACATTCAAAAATACCAAAAAAATTTGAAATATGAGAAATTGGCTTGAATTTTTAAAAGAGTTAAGTAAATACATAGACAAATGACTTTTTCTTCTTTAAAATAGTAAGTTAGTAGTCAACGGAAAGAATAGGTGATCGTATGTTTATAGATCAAGTTACAATTGAAATAAAAGCAGGTAAAGGTGGCGACGGGATGGTAGCGTTCCGTCGAGAAAAATATGTACCTAATGGTGGACCAGCCGGTGGTGATGGTGGCCGTGGTGGTAGTATTGTATTTGAAGTAGATGAAGGATTAAGAACTTTAATGGATTTTAGATACAGTAAACATTTTAGAGCTGAATCTGGTGAAAAAGGAATGATTAAAGGGATGCACGGACATGGTGCACCTGATAAAAGAGTTCAAGTACCAGAAGGAACAACAATTAAAGATGCTGAAACAGGAGCAGTAATCGCTGATCTCGTTCATAAAGGAGATTATGCTGTTGTTGCCAAGGGTGGTCGAGGTGGTCGTGGCAATATTAGATTTGCTAGTCCTAAAAATCCAGCTCCAGAAATTTCTGAAAATGGTGAACCTGGAGTAGAACGTAAAATTCAACTTGAATTAAAAGTTTTAGCTGATGTTGGGTTAGTTGGATTTCCATCTGTCGGTAAGTCAACGCTTCTTTCAGTTGTGACAAGTGCCAAACCTAAAATTGCAGATTATCATTTTACAACGTTATCACCTAATTTAGGGATGGTTCGTTTAGATGATAACCGTGATTTTGTTATTGCTGATTTACCCGGATTGATTGAAGGGGCTTCAGTTGGCGTTGGATTAGGAATTCAATTTTTACGTCATATTGAGCGGACACGTGTTATTCTTCATTTAGTTGATATGAATCCTGAAGAAGGTCGTGATCCGTTTGACGACTATCTTAAGATTAATAAAGAATTAAAAAATTATGACCCTGAATTACTTGAACGTCCGCAATTAATTGTGGCAAGTAAGATGGATATGCCAGGGGCTGCAGAACAGTTAGAAGCATTTAAAAAACAATTGGCAGAAGATTCTACAGTGGAAGAAACACCTCGTGTATTTTCTACTTCTTCTATTACTCGTGAGGGACTACAAACCTTAATGAATGTAGCTGGTGATTTATTGGAAGAAACACCAATGTTCCCAGCACTAAACTTGAAAGAACAAGAAGCACAACAAAAAATCTATGATTTCGAAAAAGAACAAGAAAAATCTGCACCTGATTTTGTTATTAATAGGGATGAAGATTTAACTTGGGTTCTTTCTGGAGAAAAATTAGAACGTCTATACCAAATGACAAATATGGACCGAGACGAAAGTTTGATGCGTTTTGCACGTCAACTTCGTGGTATGGGTGTCGATGATGCTTTACGTGAACGTGGTGCTAAAAGTGGGGATATAGTGAGAATTGATAAATTCTCATTTGAGTTCGTTGAATAATTCGGAATATTAATAATTTACGGTTACGCTATCAGCAAATAAAAGGGTAATTTATATAAGATAAGAGGAGAACGGAACAAGATGGATAAGAAAAAAAGATTAAAAAAAGCCAGATATATTACTGGCTTTGATGGCGTGAGGACATTGGCTGTTATTGGGGTTATCCTTTATCACCTCGTGCCATCTAGTCTACAAGGTGGATACTTAGGTGTACCGATATTTTTTGTTGTATCGGGTTACTTGATTACTGATTTACTTAATCAGGAATGGGAACAAAATAAAAAAATTGATGTTCTAGGCTTTTATATTCGACGGGTTCGACGACTTTATCCAGCGTTATTGACGATGTTGATTGCAACTATTGCCTATATAACACTATTTCAAAGAGAGTTATTGAAAAATATTCAAGAAATTTTCGCATCAAATTTGTTATATGTTTATAATTGGTTTCAAGTTTTGCACAAAGAATCATATTTTGATCATTTCGGGACGCCATCACCATTTACGCATCTTTGGTCGCTATCAATTGAAGGTCAGTACTATTTTTTCTGGCCTATTATAGTGGCGTTGCTAATTGTGTTTTTAAAACGAAAAGAACGGATTTTTAATCTTATCTTTATCTTAGCTTTTATTTCCGCATTAGCGATGGCCTTCTTGTATAAAGCAGGATCTGATCCAAGTCGTGTCTATTATGGAACGGATACAAGAATGTTTTCAATTTTATTGGGGTCAGCACTTTCATTTATTTGGCCAAGCAGTTCTTTAAAAAAGGAAATTTCAAAAAAAGGCCGATTTGTTTTAGATGCGTTAGGTATAGTATCGCTCATAACAATTATTAGTTTGTTTTTGACTATGTCAGATCAAAGTTCGCTTGTTTATCGTGGAGGGATGTTTTTCTTTTCAGTTTTAGTTATGATTTTTGTAGCTACAATTGCACATCCTGGAGCGGATATGAACAAAATTATGACAAATCCTGTTTTTACTTGGGTTGGTAAGAGAAGTTATGGCATTTACCTATATCAATTTCCAATAATGGTATTCTATGAGTCAAAGATTCAGAGTATAGGTGATCATCCATGGCTAAACGCGCTAATTGAAATATCTATCATTTTATTAGTGAGTGATTTGTCATATCGATTCTTAGAAAGACCTCTACAAAGATTTAATTATAAACAAACATTTACATTTATTAAAGAAACCTTTACAAAGGATATTAAAAAAACTCGTCAAAAATTTTCTATTATTGTGGGTGCATTAATAATTGGTATAGCGTTGTTTGGAATAATTAACGGACCAAGTCTTTCAATTACTGGAGTGAATGCTTTACAGAATACTATTAGTGAGAATGCTAAAGTAGCTGATAAAAAGAATGCTGACGCATTAAAAAAACCGAGCTCGTCTAGTTCTAAGAAAAAACAATCAAGTAGCAAAAGTGCTTCTAAAACTAGTTCTTCAAAAGTAGTTGCTGAAAAACAAAGCCCAACATCATTAACAAAGGCTGAGACAAAAAAAGCCTCAAGCGTATATGCAACGGCAATTGGTGATTCTGTATTGGCAGATGGAGAAAACATATTACAAGATGATTTCCCACATATGTATGTTGATGCAAAAGTCGGTCGTCAGGTATATACAGCTGCTGATGATATTAGGTTGTTGGCTAAGCAAGGTAAACTTCAAGATAACGTTGTTATTGGTTTAGGGACAAATAGTCCATTTACAACCGATCAGTTTGACGATATTATGAGTGCAGTTGGTTCGGGGAAACAAGTTTACTGGATTAATGTACATGTCCCAACAAGGCGTTGGGAAGGTACCGTTAATAGCATGTTGGAGACACAAAAGAAAAAATATTCAAATTTGCATATAATTGATTGGTATTCATATAGTAAGGATCATACAGAGTGGTTTTATGATGATAATGTTCATCCAGATCCCGATGGTTCAAAGTATTATGCAACGTATATTGCAAGACAATTAATTAAAAATATGTAAAATACTTAAGAAGCCCTACAAACTATGGTTTGTAGGGCTTCTTATTTTTGGGTCTGCGTCAAATAGTGTTGGTGAGACGATAAACGTCTAATTTAATTAAGGGAAATCCAAAAGGATTTCCTTTTTTTAGTTATGAATTAATAAAATTCTTTCAAATAGATGATGCCAGTTTCTGAAACCGTAACAGCTACGTTTAAGTGTTTTAATTTTTCGGTTAAGTCCCTCTATAGGGCCATTTGAATATGGTGAAGATAAACTATTTTTAATATAATGCTGATTCTTTTTAAAAGTGGTTATTACAGTATCCATTTCACTGTTATTAGGTTGATAGTCTTCTAATAACTGAGTTAAATTAGAAGTGTCGGCTTTATTGATAGCTAATAAAATATCTTGATATGTTTCATAGACTTTTTTGAAGTTAGAACTTTGTTCTAATCCTAAATCAACAACATTCTGTTGCGTCATATATTCTTTCGTACTAAAAAAATAAACAGATTTTGAACTTTCTAGTTCTGTTTCTTGTTTGTGAAAAAGGCGCCACTGAGTTTTTAAAGCTTTGTAATAATCCCTTTATGGTTGTCAGATGAAATAATATAATTTCATCCGATAATCATGGAGGGATTTTTGTATGTCC